>JAKFXM010000061.1 GCA_021731385.1 Methanobacteriota archaeon | reverse complement strand
AATTCTTGTTGATGTATGCGGAACGGGGGGGGATAAAATAAAAACATTCAATATATCAACTACGGCAATGTTCGTCGTTGCTGCAGCAGGGATTCCCGTTGCAAAACACGGAAACAGGGCGATAACTTCAAAATGCGGGAGTGCTGATGTTTTGGAGGAACTTGGCGTTAATCTAAGTATTCCATTTGAGAAGATAAAGGAAGGCATAGAAAAGGCGGATATAGGCTTTATGTTCGCACCACTCCATCATTCAGCTATGAAGCATGTCATGCCGGTAAGAAAGGAACTGGGGATAAGGACCGTATTCAACCTTCTAGGGCCCTTATCAAATCCCGCAAACGCAAATGCGCAGTTAATGGGGATCTATGATCCAGAATTAACTGAGAAGATAGCGGAGGTATTCAGGATTCTTGGGCTTGAGAGGGCAATGGTCGTTCACGGTGATCCCGGACTTGATGAAATCTCAACCGTCGGAAAGACGAAAATTTCAGAATTAACGAGAAATGAGATAAGGACATACCACATAAAACCTGAGGAATTTGGTCTGAAAAGGGCGAGGATAGAGGATCTTGCGGGCGGGGATAAAAGAGAAAATGCACAAATTCTGAAAGAAATTCTTAATGGAGAAGAGAGGGGTGCAAAGAGGGATATAGTTCTGATTAATGCAGCTGCAGGGATTGCAGTTGGCGGGAAGGCAATAGATCTTAAGGAAGGACTGAATACGGCAAAAGATGTTTTGGATAGCGGAAAGGCATATGAGAAACTGGAGGAATTTATAGAATTCACAAAATGAAAAAATTTTCATTTAAAGAAATAAAATCTGAGAAATTAAAAGAAATTCGGGGATTGAAGAATAAGAGGTCACTAATTCAATCAATTGCAAGGGTTAGGAGAAGGGGGTTAAATCCAGTTATTGCAGAGGTTAAGAGGGAAAGCCCCTCAAAGGGTAAAATCAGGGAGATGGATGTTTCAAAGGCTGCAATACAGATGGAAAAGGGCGGCGCATGTGCAATTTCAGTTCTTACAGACAGGCACTTCGGTGGCAGGATTGAGGATTTAATTGCCGTGAAGAATTCGGTAAAACTTCCTATTCTCAGAAAAGACTTCATAGTAGACGAATTTCAGATCTATGAAAGTTATGTTTACGGGGCAGATGCAATTCTGTTGATTGCCTCGCTGCTGGGGGAGAAAACAAAAAATTTCGTTCAAATTTCAAATAATCTCGGCCTGGAATGCCTGGTTGAGATTCATGATGAAGAGGATCTGGAATTTGCACTAGATTCAGGATCAAGTTTAATAGGAATAAATAACAGAGACCTGAAAACTCTTGAAATTGATTTAGGCACCACAGAGAAGCTCATGCATGAAATTCCTGAAGACAGAATTGTTGTAAGTGAAAGCGGGATTAATGACAAGAATGACCTCAGGTATGTCCTTGCTACGGGTGCTGATGCGGTCCTTATAGGAACAAGCATCATGTTAGCTGGAGATATTAAAAGGAAAGTAAAGGAGTTTGTTAAATTAAGTTGTGTATAATTGCAGAGAGACAATTTACTTAAACCAAAAATGTTAATCATTAAAACCTTCAGTGGCCGTCAGGGCTTTTACGATAGCGCTATTTCCTGTATCAAAAAGGCTAAAAAAGACATCCATGTAACCTATTTTTATCCTCTTTCGCCGGCAAATATTCCTGAAGGAAGAAAATATTTTGGGCTTTTGGAGAAAATACTAAAAGAAAACCCAGATATTGAATTTACAAGGGTTGTTTCGGTAGAAAATGAGGAAAAACTGGGATGGGTGAGGGAAACAATTCAGCGATATAAAGATAATCCAAAGAGAAAAGTGATATGGGTAAAAAGCCAAGATATATACTCTAGACCATACAACATCAATCTTGTTTTAGTGGATAAAGAGAATATGGTTCTTGGCATTCCGGATCTCAAAAATGATGTTTTAGGTCTTTATATTGAGAACAAAGAAATAGGAGAGTATTTCGAAACATACTTCAAAGGACTCAAAAGTTCTAGTGCTGAAGTTTTGGATAAACTACAAAAACTTAAAGACATAGCCACAATTTCTCTCGAAATTCCTGAGGAAATGGCAGATATCAATAGAATATATCTTTCCTCTCTTCAGAAATTAATCTCTGACATCAACTTAGAATATGCGGTATTACCAGAGGCTCAATATCAAACAGAACATTGGCTCAAGCAGCCGAATGATTACTTCCGAATAGTAAAAAATAAGGGTGAAACAATAGGTTTTATTCAGGCAAAAATAAGGAATAAGAGTTTTGTATGGCTTAGCGCCATATATGTTAAACCGGAATATCAAAAAAAGAGACATGCCCAAAAATTGATGAAAGACCTATTGGATTTTGTCAGAGCAAAAGGAATAAAAAACATTGCTCTTACCACCTACTCATTCAATCCAATTTCTTTGACACTTTTTAATTCTTTTGATTTTAGATTCCAACAATTTGTTCCTCTTTTAGATATTTCAAACATGAGCTCTCCTTATGTAAAGTCTAAGGAAATAGGACTAAAAGAATTCATTTCCCTTGATAAAAAATATGTAGGTTTTAACAGAGAAGGGGATCTCAAATTAAGCGTGAAAAGGAAGGGCTCTTTAATGATTCAAGTTTCAGATAAAAGTTATGCAATGATCAGTTCTAACGGCCTTATTGGCCCTGCCGGCGCTCCCTCTCAAGAAGATTTTTTAAACCTTATTTTCGCCTCCAGAAATAAAGGAGGAAAGTATCTCAGAGTTCCAAATTCTGAAATCGTTTCCTTGCTAGTCCAAAAAGGGGCCTATGTTGTTGCTCCTTTAGTCCTAATGGTTCACGGTAAATTTAAATTTCCAGAATTTTACATACCTCACGGCACTCATGGATAAATTGATTATTTTTAATTTATGCTAATAAAATATGACTAAGGTAAAAATCTGCGGTATAACAAACAGCGATGACGCAATAATTGCAGTAGAATCTGGAGCAGATGCAATTGGTGTTATAGTTGATGTGCCTGTTGAAACCCCAAGGAAGGTGAGTGTTGAGAAGGCAAAGGAAATTTTAGATTCAATTCCCTTATTTGTTTCAAGGGTGGTTGTACTTATGCCGGAAAATATTGAGGATGTTGTGGATATTGCCGACAAATTAAATCCGGACGCAATTCAGCTCCATGGCAATGAATCTTTGGATTTTTTTCTGGAATTAAAAAAACAAATAATTCGACGGCAAAGCCGTCGA
>JAKFXM010000045.1 GCA_021731385.1 Methanobacteriota archaeon | reverse complement strand
CCTGTTCACAATGAAGAGAAAATTCTTGCAGGAAATGCAAAAAAGATTTCAGAATATCTGGAATCGCTCAGGAAGGAATTTGAAATCATTCTGATAGAAAATGGAAGTACGGACAGGACATTTGCTATAGCAACAGAAATTTCAGAGAAGGATTCAAGGACAAAGGCATTGTCAATACCGCAAAAGTCATTAGGGGATGCACTCAGAAAGGGCATTCTAAACGCAAATGGCGAAAATCTGATATGGTACCCAATAGACATGTCGGTGGATCTGGAGTACATACCTAAATCCCTGGGTATGATTAACGACTGCGATATTGTAATCGGGTCCAAGGAGCATAAGAACTCAAAAGTTGAAAGGTCATCCAACAGAAAAATGTATTCCGGAGTGTATAACTCCCTGGTAAACCTGCTCTTTAATCTTCACATTTCAGACACGCAATGCGTGAAAACCTTTAATAGAGATTCAATAGTGGAAATAGCGAGAGAGACGAAGACTGGCGGCATAGTATTTGAGGTGGAGTTGCTTTACAGGGCGATGAAGAAAGGACTTAAAATCAGGGAAATTCCTGTCAGGGTCAGGGATTTAAGACCTGACTCAAAAATAAACTTCAGGGATATTATAAGGGCATTTCAGAATTTAATTTCATTAAGATTGAGGCTATAACAGGATGGTTAAATTCGCATAGCAAATTTATTTTAATTTTTCGGAGAAAAATTAAATGATACCAATAGCAAAACCACAGATAGGTGAAGAAGAAATAAAGGCGGTTCAGGATGTCATGAATTCAGGCATTATATCGCAGGGAGAAGCAGTTAGGGAATTTGAGGAAAATTTTGCAGATTATATCGGTGTTGAAAATGCAGTTGCCGTAAATTCCGGAACTGCGGCATTGCATACAGCCCTTCTTGCAAACGGTATAGGCCCGGGGGATGAGGTCATAACAACACCCTTTACATTCATTGCAACTGCGAATTCAATTCTTTTTACAGGGGCTAAGCCGGCATTTGTTGACATAGAGGAAGACACCTTTAATATAGATGCTGAGAAAATACAGGATAAGATTACGCCAAAAACAAAGGCAATTATGCCTGTTCATCTTTATGGCCAGCCGGCAGATATGAAAAGGATAATGGAGATTGCAGGGGACCATAATCTTATAGTAATAGAGGATGCATGTCAGGCACACGGTGCGGAATTCAACAAAATAAAGGTTGGCAACTTTGGTACCGGATGTTTTTCATTCTATCCCACAAAAAACATGACTACCTCTGAAGGAGGGATTATTACGACAAATGATAAAAAATTTGCGGAGACTGCAAATGCTCTAAGGAATCACGGATCACTAATCAGGTATTATCATGAAATTCTTGGCTATAACTACAGAATGACTGACATAGGGGCTGCAATAGGCATTACTCAGCTTAAAAAACTTGACAAGTTCAATGAAATTCGAATAAAAAATGCCCAATATCTTACTAAAAGACTAAAAGATATCAGGGGTATCTTAACTCCAATAGTTAAAAATGACAGAAAGCATGTATTTAACCAGTATACCCTCAGAATAAGAAGTGAGTTTGGTGAAAGAGATAAAGTCATTGAAATTTTAAATAAAAACGGTGTAGGAACGGCAATATACTACCCTCTGCCCGTTCATCAACAAAGGTTATACATGAATCTTGGATATACCGGGAAATTCCCATCATCTGAGAGAATGGCAAATGATGTACTTTCTCTCCCAGTACATCCATCAGTCACAGAGGATAATCTGGATTTAATAGCAGAAACTTTTAACAATATCAATAATGAAAAAAATTAGAGAGCCGACAATAATATACTCCAAGGTTAAGTATGGCAAGAATTTGCAGACAGGTCATTTTGTGCTTATACGGGAGGATACAATTATAGGTGATGACTGCCTTATTGGAACGGCAACAATTATTGATGGAAAAGTAAAGATTGGAAATAATGTAAAGATTCAAACAGGGGTTTATATCCCTCCGGGAACAGTAATTCATGATAATGTATTCATAGGTCCAAGGGCCGTATTTACAAATGACAAATATATGGAATATGGTGCAGAATTGAAGGGTGCTGAAGTAGGCGAAGGAACGAGAATAGGTGCCAATTCCACGATATTACCCGGGATAATGATAGGAAAGAACTGTATAATCGGCGCAGGCTCAGTGGTTACCAAAAATGTTCCGGATAACGGCGTAGTATACGGTAATCCTGCCACAACAGTAAAAAATGGAAACACTAAAAGTAGGTGTCATAGGTGTCGGAAGCATGGGTAAGCATCATGTAAGAGTATACTCCGAAATGCATAATGTTGAATTAGCCGGAATAGCAGATATAAATCCAAAAAATAGGGAATACATAAGAAGCAGGTATGGTATTGAGGGCTATAATGATTATAATGAGTTGTTAAGCAGGAATCTTGATGCGGTAAGCATAGCAGTTCCTACAACCCTTCATAAAAAAATTGCATTATTAGCGCTCTCAAAAGGTGTCAATGTCCTTCTTGAAAAGCCTATCGCAGACACAGTTAAAAATGCCAATGACATAATAAAAAAAAGTGAGGGGAAAGGTTTAAAATTGATGATAGGACATGTCGAGAGATTCAACCCCATTGTACCAGTTATAAAAAACAGAATCGAAAATATGAACACGATACTAATTAACATAACGCGTGTGGGACCATTGCCACCCAAGATTAAGGATGTTGGCGTTATGATAGATCTGGGTGTACATGATATCGACCTGATAAAATATCTAACAAATTCCGAATTCAAAAACATGTTTCCGATAGTTTCTTCAAACATCACGGAAAAGGAGGACACTGCAATAGTCTCCTTTGAGATGAAAAACGGAACGCTTGCCCATATTCTTATAGACTGGTTAACACCCTATAAAGTGAGGAAGATAGAAATTCTGACAAAGAATAATTTCATAACCGGCGACTTCATCAGCCAAAAAGTTGTGGAATACAGCAGGTATAAGGAAGATGGTTCTTATATAGTTAACAATCTGGCAGTCCCTTTCGGCGAGCCCCTTAAACTTGAGATAGACTCATTTGTTGATTGCATAATAAACGACAAACCCCCAAGGGTTACCGGCTATGACGGTTTGGATGCTTTAAAAGTCGCGCTGAATTGCCTCAGTATATCAAAAAGGTTATCAAAAAAATTATAGCTGCTCACAAAAATATTTTTCGGGTTTTTCTCCATTAGTTTTTTTTCCAAGCCAGATAACAATTGTATTTTTATGAAACTGTGCTAT
>JAKFXM010000031.1 GCA_021731385.1 Methanobacteriota archaeon | reverse complement strand
ATCCTTATCTCATTATTATCTGATATCTGGATATAAATCCCGGGTTCTATGCTGCAATCCCTTGTCTCATTGGTCGAGTTTAGAATTTTAACAATGCTTCTACAAGGCTGTAATGTGCAGATGTCACCCTCCCTTAAGTATGGACATATTAGTATATTATTTTTGTCTATCTCATCAGGCCCTATAACGCCATTTTTGTTCTTATCAATTATAATTGCCTGAAGGTAGCCTAGCGCGCCTAAAATCTCCACATATGCACGAATTCCCTTCCCCGTTACATTGCTGTCAAGAATTAGATTCATCTGATCTGAATTTAACATTATATCCCTGATGTCCGCAAAATTATCGGGGCATCTTATTCCATCCCTGAGACATGCAAACGCATGGCATGCATTCAGGATTTCATCATCTGTTTCCCCTCTGATGTATGTAATCTTCGGGTTTATATAAACCGCATTTTTTCCATTTTCAATTTTTACCAGATAACCATTCCTGTCGGAATTTGAAATTGCGGAAAGTTCGAAATTGCAGGTTATTGCGGCATTATTGGAGGAATTTAGCAGTGCAATTGTTTTCAGCTTCTGTACATCCTCAAGCGGTATCTCGGAATTTATTTTAACTCCGGAGATTACTGTCCTGTACGCATATCTATCACCGGTCCCTGTGTAAAGGTAGCCAGCCATCAGGATAATTGCAATTATGATAACGGCGTAAACTATTGTTATAAATTTCATATTGGCGCTAATTCTGCCCGAATAAAATATATATATGGTTTAATGGTAATAAGTATAATGCTCTGCTGGCACTAATAAATCCAAGAATCCATATTTTCAATGATAGATGAAATTCCAATCTAAGATTGACAAAGCAATAGGAGAGTTTAAGGATAGATTACTCGGGGAATTTGGCGATAATCTTGTTTCAGTAGTAGTATTCGGATCACAGATAAAGAAACCCCGGTGGGATAGCGATATAGATCTTTTGATAGTCATAAAGAATCTCACTAGTGACTGGAGGGAGATGGATAATAGGTTTTCTGGCATGGAATACGATATTTCAGTAAAATACGGGGTTTCTATTTCAGCGGTGTACTATACCCCTGAGGATGTCGAATTTAGCATTAGAGTAAGAGACAGACTTTTCCTGGGCATATTGCTCGGTTACAGGGTAGCGTATGATAAAAATGCGGTCTTTGAAGAGAATATAACGAAACTTAAAAATGAATTGGATAAAGAACATGCTACATATATCCCTGATAGGAAGGTATGGTACATCCCCTCTATGAAATTAAGAGCATGAAATACGATCTTGAAATTATAAAAAGTCTTTGGATAGAGGCAAGGGATGACTTGGCAAGTGCAGGGGATTTATATATGGTTTAATGGTAATAAGTATAAAGTATACAAAATGACCGACCTGAACAAAAAATGCCCCACCGGAATTCCTGGTCTGGACAAACTCCTTGATGGCGGATTTCCAAGGGGGAGAAACATCCTTCTCTCCGGCTCATGCGGCACCGGAAAGACAATCTTCGGGGTTCAATATCTATATGCCGGGGTTTTACAATACAATGAGCCGGGGATCCTTGTAAGCCTTGAGCAGGAACCAAAGGAATTGAAGCAGGACATGCTGAACTTTGGCTTTGACCTGCAAAAGCTTGAGAATGATGGAAAGTTAGTCATAATAGATGCAAGCCTTTCGAGGGTTGGAATAAGGATTAGTTCACCAGAATCTGTTGTTTCAAATTTCGATATCCCTGAAGGCAGTACTTCTTTGTTACCTGATGAATTTCACATTGAAAGAATTCTTGAAATAATTGTCAGCAAAGCAAAGATGATAAATGCAAAGAGGGTTGTGATAGACAGCCTTCCTGCTTTGGATTTCCTTGTAAAGGGCATGGATGGAGGATTAAAGCACATGATACGGCAGATGATACTTGCAATAAACTACAGGCTGAAGGCAAATGGATTAACCTCGCTTCTGATTACCGAAACCCCGGAGGCTGATGGAATTTCCGCGCATGGGGTTGAGAGTTATGTTGCTGATGGCGCCATAATTCTGACCGTAAATGAGGCATTGGATATGAGGACAATAAAGGTAAGGAAGATGAGACAGACAAAACACAGCCTTAAGCCAAGAATAATTGAGTTTACTGAGAAAGGATTAGTGATTAAAGTTGATGAGGAGAAGGCTGGAAAGAAATTATTCTAAGAATGGATTCAAAAGAGGCAAGAATATTAAAAATCTTGGAGGAGGATCTTCTAAGACTTGAGGATATTCACGCATGCATGGTTGCAAGGAAGAATCTGGAGGGTATAGTTCCTATTTCTGAGAATTTCAAAAGGGAAATTTTAGACATCTGGGATGTTCTACAGAATACTATGAATGAATTCTTCAAAATAATTGAGCATTATTCAAAATACGGGCTTGACAAGGTCTATTTCGAATTGGGGAAATATGATGTTATGTTTTTCATTCTTCCGGGGAGTGATACTGCGTTGGTTGCGATTGTTCCTGCACTTGCCAACAGGGGCTTGTTAGAGGTAGAGATGGAAAATGCAAGAAGAAGGATTATTGAGATAATTGAATCTGGATAAATATAAACTATTTATATCTCTTCGCCAAATTCTATAATAGAGAAGAACTTCCTTACCTATGCTATCTGCTGATATTTCACTCCTTAAGGAGAATGTAATGGCTTCTGGCAATACTGATAGTGCTGGTGCTTTTTCTGTTCCCGAACCCGGAAAGAATTCGGAAAAACCGGAATTCAAGGCTGCTGTTGGTCTTTCTAGGGAATGGGATGCAAGAAAGGCTGGGAGGGAGGTTGCAAATGATGCTATGAGTAAACTTGACAGGGAGCCAGATTTTGCTATTCTGTTTTCAAGTATACATTATAAAAAATATGGTGGTTTTCAAAAACTTTTAGAATGCGTTTGTAGTATTCTTCCTGAGAGTACACCACTGATCGGTGGAACAGTACCGGGGTTTATCGTGAGAGAAGGTTGTTTTATTCATGGTGCTGTAATGATGCTTGCTTCATATGATAACATGGATGTTGCTATTGGAATTGGAAGGAATACAAAGAGAGCGCCGCATTTAGCTGCAAAGGAATGTGCAAATCAGATAAAAAATAAGTTAGAAAAATCGAAATATAAAACATCTTTTTTATTTGAAGTAATATCCGGTCCAACTTCACCAATCATACCAGGAATTGGTGTAAGGCGAGTTATGCGACCAAGATTGTTGGGTAGAATTATGACCATTGGGATAAACATTCTAACAACCACAATAC
>JAKFXM010000090.1 GCA_021731385.1 Methanobacteriota archaeon | reverse complement strand
TATCAATCTGCAGAAATTCATGGATTTTTTCATCCTCAACCACATCAACCTTCTTTAGGAGATTAGATTCTTTAGGACCTTCAACAACCTCCTTAAAGCCAAACAATTCAGGGCTTAGGTGTTCTGAAATTATACCTACATAATAACCCTCCTCGGGTATGTTCCCAATTGCTTTTTCCTTTGCTTCGGCAGTTTCCAGAACATCCTGCGATGGTGAAAGATATACCATTGGTTTTATTTCTTCTATTGTTTTTTCCGGATTTTCTGGGCGATATTCTATCCTTATTTCCTTTCCAAGAATGTTAGCTTCGATAATGTGCTTGCCACCTTCACCAAGAATTCCATGCGTTTCTGTTTTGGTAATTTCGCTGCCAAGGGCCTCTATAATGTTCTCTATATTGCTTATGGTTTGTTGCGGATTTTCAGGATTCGCGACTATGAGATTATTTCCCCCCAGAGCAATGGCCTGAGAAATCTTACCTGGATCAGTGCATAAAATTGGATCTTTAACCTCACCCAATTCCTTCTGCATTTCCTTTATAGCAATTTTTTCCTCTATTGTGAATGAAGACTCAATCCTTCTGGATTGCTCAGTCAATACTATCCTTTCGATGGTATTGTCAAGGGTATGTATCCTCCCTTCATATTCAGCTATCCCCTCATCAACTTTATTTAATTTTCGTGAAATTCTTGAAAGATTTGCAGTATCTGTATTAATTTTTTCATCGATGGTTTTTGAGATTTCCAGTTCTTTTTCCCTTACTTCATCCCTAATTTCAGAAATACTCTTTTCCTCTTTGAGAGCAGACTCAAGAGCGGGAAGTATGGCAGCTATTGGAATACCCAAACCCCCGCATGCCGTTGCAGCTTTGTATGCACCCTCAATAACCTTTTTGGAACCTTCTACATCTTCCGGATTTATGTTTTTAATCTTTGACAGATTTTCGGCAAGGGATTTCTCTTGATTTATATTATTCTTGAGATTCTCTGTAGATTTTTCAAATGAGTCTCTAGCTGTATTAAGTTCATTTGAATAACTTGTAAATTCATTTCTCAATCCAGTTGCATTTACCTGATCCGGGGATATGGCAAATCTGTTAATCGCGGAAGCAACATTTTCACTGCCTTTAACTACATCAGGAATTTCCAAGGTTAGCTCTTTAGAAACCGATTTTTGTATGGCAGTAACATCTCTTGCAAGCTCCTTAGCCATAGATCTGGTTGTTAGAATTGTCGGTTCACCAACGACCCTTTCCGGGAAAATTCTGCTTGAACACTGGTTTAGTTGATCTATATACTCTACAGGATTTTTCGCCCCGTACAGTGGTTTTGACGGACCGGCTGCATCTGGCTTGAATTCAACCTTCATATCTCTCTGAGCAAGCGAAAAGAGATCATTTCTGTTTGCATCTGAAAGCGTCGGGGATATTTTCTCCGCTTCAGCCCAGCCCTTTACAAATCGTTCGAATCTGTCTGCTATCCTCTGGTAATGCTCCTCAGGGGTTATATGAGTTATATCCATTTCCGGCTTAAGGTAATTTTGGGCGTGCCATTCCCCCATCCTGTTCTTTATAGCATTTATCTCATCAACCGATGCAGCTCTGCCCTGCATCTTCCTAAACCATCTCTTTGCAACCTCAGTCCCGCTGTCGTCCGCTACAACAAGGTTATTCCTTTTGATGGCGCTAATCTCATTTTCCCTCGCTATCCTCCCAAGCTCCCTTGGAGTAACCGGTTCGTTTCCAACGTAAAGAATTTCCTTTTCATGCGCCCGCGTGACCTTTGCATATACGACCTCCTCCCCATTTTCCAGCCTGATTTCTCCCCTCACAGTTTCCTGCCCTATCTGCATGGTTAATTCGGTTTTTCCATCTGGTGTCGTTATTCTCTCTATTTTTGAAATGCCTGCGTTTTTCTCATATCCATAAACATCCTTGTTGAGAACAAGCGTTCTTTCATCCGCTAATCTGCCCACCCTGAGAACCTCGTTTATACCCCTGTCCCTCTCCAAAAGCTGCCTTAGGTTTGTGTTATTTATACTGTCATCCACGACAAGGTGGAATTTCACATTTTCAAGGGTGTTTGCCTTTATGTCTGTCCCAAAGATGCCTCCTTCGTGCAGCACTATTACGACCTTCTCGCCATTTCCTTCGGCAACTTTCAAGTAGCCTTGAACTTTTTCATAATCAAGTTTTCCTGATGTGTCAAAAATAAAATCAGTTAATTTGTCCCACCTTTTCGCAGTTTTGTCATAGCGATACCATTCCCCCTCCGTGTTGCCCTGCCTTATTACTGTGTACTTGTCGCTGAACTTGTCTACTACGTCCTTTGCCATACTCGTAGTGTCAGTTTCCGCCGCTATGCCAATTACATTCTGATCAGACAGCTTAAGCCTCTCGACAACCTTCTCGTTGGGTCCGATATGGGTTATATCCTCCGGCAGTATCCTGTATCCTGGATTGACTACAGACGTAACAAACATTTTTCTTGAAACGGTGCCCTTTTCCCCCACCTGCACAGTGCCCATTTCCAGTCCCAGTTTTATTGCCTGCTTGATCTGGCCCATGGTACGCGTTGTGCCAATCAGGCTGAAATTTCCGCCCTCCATAAGGTCGTTAACAGCGGCATAATACGACGCCTCCACGCTGTCAAAGCTTATTCTAATATTATCCAGATTCCACTTCCACGCGGGATCTGTTTGCTCCGGGTGCAGTATATCCTTTCCATAAATCTCATTTGCTGCCTCTAACCATGGATCGGAAAACTCTTTTTGCGGTTGGACATAACCCCCCTCCTTAGGCTTTGCTCTCTGTATCCCCTTCTCATCAACGAATGCGTATCCTGTTTTTGCATTTTTTATTGACCATAGGGCCTTGTTTAAGGCAGTCCTGGATTCGTCTGAAAGTTGAGATGCGGATTTCAGTCCCTTGTGTTTGGCGTATCCCTCAAAAAGCTCTTCTGTTGCGACTATATCATGGCCGCTTCCCTTTGAATACCTATCAGCTAGGGTCTCCCATGTGCCATCCCCCTTAACCCCCTTCAGGTATTCATAAGCATCCAGTGTCTCGCCTCTTACTGATTTTGGCAGATCTGCCTTCTCTCCGGTGCTTATCTTGAAATGTTGATTTGACGTGTGAAATTCATCCTGCAGGAAGGCAATCTTCTTTCCTTTGAATTCAGAACGCCATAGAGTCTCTATTTCTGGGGATAGATTCCCTTCGGCATAAACGTAGCTGAAGCCTGGAACACTAATGTCGCAGTAGAATATCTTGCCTTTGTTTAATTTCTCTTTTAGCAGTTG
>JAKFXM010000182.1 GCA_021731385.1 Methanobacteriota archaeon | reverse complement strand
AACGGCAGTAATTAAGAAGGGAGAAAAACAATATGTAGCCTTATGCCCAGAATTAGATGTTGTGAGTCAGGGTTATACAGTAGAGGAGTCACTAAAAAACTTAAAAGAGGCTGTTGAGTTCTATATGGAGGAGATTGGTATTCCTGAGGAAGTTGGTGCAAAAATAATTATAGATCCCCTCCCTGTTTTTTTATTGCTTCTTTCCACATCAATTTAAATTGATTCTTGTAACTTTCTGCATTATCTCTATTCCTAATAACAACTGCAATTGGGGGTTTTGCTGTCCAGATCAAGAGGATAACAGTATCATTATAAATTACTGTATCCGTAATGCTTGAATACTCCTTTGGGTGAAATCTTGCTACACCATAATAATCTTTTAACAACTGAGGGTTTTTCTCAATAAGTTCCTCATTAAAAATAACATAAGATTTTATCTTGTATTCCTTTTTGTTCTTTTGCCATATATCCCAGGACAGATCCATAATTTCCCTAAAAAGACCAGATACTCCGAAATCATAGTATTCTCCATTTGGATTTAGTTCTTCCAACATTTTGTTCATTACTGAATGAATGCCTTTAATTCCATAATAGACCGTAACTTCCTGTTTTTCTTTGCTTGCTTCTAATTTTGCTTTTAATGATGGTAAAATCTCCTGTAGTTTTTTCTCTCTTTCTTTTAGAACATCTATTAATCTACTTGGATCTGCTGGTTCAAAATACTGTTTTTTGCCTTTAATAATTGAAGAGACAATTCCTTTCTCTTTTAATCTTTGTAGTACCTGGTAGGTAGTACCTCTGTGCAACCCTGTTTTTTTGATTATAGCCCCTGCTAAAGTTGAGCCGGTCTCTATCAATGCTAAATATACCTTTGCTTCCGCCCCGGATAAACCAAATTCTTCTAGTATTTCAATTTCTGCCATAGTATTAATTAATTTTTCTTAGTATATAATATCCTATTTTGTAGTCTTAAATAATACTACAATACTTATTATATTTAAATAACAATATAACCCCACCTAAAAGGAGGTGTCTATTATGAAATCAAACCAAACCAAATTATGGGTGGTAATTGTCATTGTTGCTGTGGTAGTCATCTCGTTGATTGCCATATCCTCTTTAAAAAAGCCAAAAGAACAGGAAACGATTAAGATTGGTGCATTATTGCCATTAAGCGGAAAAAATGCCGTTTATGGAATAGAAATTAAAAACGCAATTGAACTAGCCAAGGATGAAATTAATCTTAAAGGAGGGATTAATGGCAAAAGATTGGAGATAATTTATGAAGATGATCAAGCAGAACCAGCAATTGGAACAAACGGCATGCAAAAACTTGTTAGTATAGATAAAGTACCTGTGGTGCTAGGTTCATGGGCATCCGGAGTAGTAGTTGCAACAGCCCCTATTGCTGAACAGAGTCATGTGATTGTAATGGCAAGTGCTATTTCTCCAGCCATAACGAATGCAGGAGATTATATATTCAGAATCCAGCCTTCCGCAACTTTTTATACAAGTAAATCAGTTGAACTGCTCAGGAAGCTAAATGTCTCCACAGCTGCAATAATCTTTGTAAATAATGAGTTTGGAAAGGGATTGAAAGATGCATTTGTTTCTGATTTTGAGTTGAACGGTGGAAAGGTCGTAGCTATTGAAGCATACGCTCAGGGAGATACTGACTTTAGATCACAATTAACTAAAATCAAAGAAAAGAATCCGGAAATAATATTCATTCCCGGCTACCAAGACACAATTGATGTAGTGAAACAAATAAAGGAATTGGGGATTCAATCTAAAATCCTGGCAGGCCCACCATTTGAAAGCAAAAGCACTCTAGAAAAACTCGGGAATATGGCTGAGGGAATCCTTTACCCTTACCATTATGTAACAGGAAAAGATGACCCTAAAGCCAAACAGTATGAGCAGAGATATTTAGCGAAATATGGGGTGCCTACAGGAGGCTTCGCACCTTTGATGTATGATGCCACTCACATAATAGCCAATGCGCTGAAAAAATGCGGAGAGAAGACTGACTGCATCAAACAGGAGTTGTATAACACGAAATATGATGGGGTTATTGGAACAGTAACTTTCGATACAAATGGCGATCCAAGCGTTTCCATAGTAATGAAGACCGTCAAGAATGGCCAATTTGTGCCATATGAATAATCGATGCTTGAATTACCTACTCTGCTTCAATAATCTCAACTTTTTCTTATTTTAAATAAAAGAGGTAACAAAGTGTCGCTGCTATTGCAACTTTTAATTAACAGCATGATAGCAGGGTCGATTTACTCCCTAATAGCCTCTGGCTTCTCCTTAATCTATTCTACATGTAAGTTCGTCCATTTTGCCCATGGCGCGACCATTGCCTTTTCTGCTTATTTCTTGTATTTCCTGTTCACGATGCTCAGCTTTAATTTCTGGTTTTCAGCGATTCTGACGATTGCGTTCGCCTACTTGCTGGGGAGGCTTATGAATTCTGTTATTTACAAACCGCTTCGCAGAAGAAATGCGAGTAATGCAGTTCTGCTTATTTCGAGTGTTGCTTTGCTAATTTTGATGGAATCCCTGATTCTACTTCTGTTTGGAGCAGATGTCAAGACTATTAGATATATAAAAATCGACAAAGGTTTGGAGTTTCTAGGAGCAATCATAACGCCTTTGCAGATATTTATTGTTACAGCCTCTTTTGTCTTATTGGCGCTACTTTGGGTTTTTATGAAAAGGACAAAACCTGGAAAGGCTATGAGGGCTGTTGCAAATAACAAGGAACTTTCTGAAATTGTTGGAATTTCTTCTGAAAAGATTTATACTTGGTCTTTTATCATCGGTTCTTCTATTGGTGGAATAGCAGCGATTCTTATTGGTCTGGAGCAAAATGTTGAACCTACAATGGGAACAAACCTGATGATCAAGGGTTTTACAGGAGCGATAGTTGGCGGTATTGGATCGGTGCCGGGTGCGATCATGGGTTCATTTTTGATAGGATTTGCTGAGAATTTCGGAATATGGTTCCTACCTTCCAGCTATAAGGATGCCATCGCATTCGTAATCCTATTTTTATTCCTTTTGTTTAGGCCAAAAGGTATTTTGGGAATTAGAGGGGGTTAGAGAATGATTGAAAACTACTTTATCCATCTTCTGGTTTTGATAGGAATTTACTTAATCCTTGCTGTCTCCTTGCAGTTGGCGGTGGGTTATGCTGGCTTGCTGAACTTAGGTCATATTGCATTTTATGCAATAGGAGCCTATACGTCTGCATTATTAGCATTGAATGGAATCCCGTTCTTCGCCTCCTTCATTTTGGTTGGGCTGGTTG
>JAKFXM010000139.1 GCA_021731385.1 Methanobacteriota archaeon | reverse complement strand
TGCGATTTATATTTATTTAGTAGAATAATTATCTTAATGCCTGAAAAATTAGAGGAAATACTAAATAAGGGGTTTTATGCATGGAAAAAAAATCTGAATATCTCTGTGCCATTTCTCCTTAATCTTATTGGAGAAATAATAGTTGCCGGCATATTCCTGATTTCAGGAATAATTTTATTGATATTTACACTATCTCCCTTATTCTCAATTTCAGACATCTCTGAGATACCCTATTTTATCGATAAATTAACCGGGGTTGGCATAGTTGCAATCCTGCTCTTTGCAGCACTCCTTGTCGTATTTCTGGTAATATTACAACTAATAAACTCGTTTTTCTACTCAGGGGCTATTGGCATGGCAAAGACCGCAACTGAATCCAGAAAAACAGGAATTTCAGACATGTGGGATTATGGAAAAAAGAAATTTCTGGACATGTTCTTTGCCAATTTAATTATATTCTTTATCTACCTGTTGGGAATTTTATTTTTCCTTCCTATAATCCTGGGTGTTTTTTTAATGGATGAAAATATATTTTCATTAATCTTATTTCTGATTGGGATTACAGGAATAATTTTATATCTGATCATTGCAGGCATTGTACTTTCTCCTGTTCAATATGCTGTAGTCATCTTGGACACGGGGGCAGTGGATGGCGTAAAAAAAGGATTCGGGTTTTTTATGAACAACAAGCTTGATGTCTTCCTTCTGTGGTTCATAATATTCCTGATATCAATAGCAATCGGCATTTTTACATGGCTATTTCAATTCATTGCAGAATTAATACCAATTGTTGGTTGGATTCTTAGCATTCTAATAACTATAGCCAGCACATTGGTTTCTGTTCTTATTATTGCCCCATTGAGTGTTGTGTGGTGGACAAGGCTCTACATGGATAGGGAATAACGGGACATGCAAATTAAAGTAAATGCCCCGGCAAGGCTTCATTTCGGCATACTAGACCTCAACGGGAATTTAGGCAGGATTTATGGCAGTCTTGGTCTTGCAATAGATTTTCCAAATACTGTCGTTGAGGTAAGGCCTTCAGAGGAATTGGAAATTTATGGGGACAAGAAAAATTTTACCAACCCGAAAAATTCCAAAGGAATTTTTGGGCCCGAAAAACTGCAAAGCAGTTTTTGGGCCCAATTGGGCAGAGCCCAATTCGGGCCCATTGAGCCGAAGGCTCAATCGGGAGGTAAAATTTTTGTGCCCAACAAGAAAAATTTCCTTTCAGGAAATTTTTGTGCCCAATCAGAGCTCTGCTCTGATTCGGGTCAGAAACTTATAGTTTCTGATTCGGGTGAGAAAGAAAAGGTTTTTTCCATAATAAAAAAATTTTCAAAATTCTACAGAGTAGAACCGAAGGTAAGGATAACTGTCAGGGAAGCAATCCCTGAGCATGTTGGTCTTGGCTCAGGAACTCAGTTGGCACTGGCAGTTGGCGTTTCAATTTCAGGGATTCATAATCTTAATTTAACTATAAAAGAAATCTCGAATTCCGTAAGAAAGGGCAATATCTCCGGAATAGGAACATGCGCATTTGAAAGCGGGGGATTTATTGTTGATTCCGGTTGTAAGATTGATGATAAAGGAATTCCTCAAAAAATATTCAGATATGATTTTCCTGATGACTGGAAATTTCTTATTGTAATTCCAAAGATCCGGAGAGGTTTTAGGGATTCTGAAGAAAAGGAAATATTCAAAAAAGTAATTCCTGCACCTCCCGAAATCTCTGCCAGGATTTGCAGGCTGACTTTAATGAAGCTGATTCCCTCTCTTATGGAAAAGGATATAAAAAAATTCGGCGGTGCATTGACCGGGATAAACAGGAATACCGGGCTTTGCTTCAGAAAGGTTCAGGGTGGAATTTACCGGGGAAAAATTTTGCAGCAATTGATAAATTTCATGCTGAAGAATTCCTATGGGGCGGGACAGAGTTCCTGGGGGCCGGCAGTTTTTGCTCTAACTGAAGAAGAAAATGTAAATGGGCTAAATTCAGATATTAAAAAATTTTTGAAAATGAAGAAAATCAATGCAGATGTATTTGTTGCTGGAGCGAATAATAGGGGTGCAAAGATAAGGGTTTATAGGTGATAAATAAGGATAAATTCATGTCATAATATATAAAGGATGAGGGGCGGCATAACATTTTTGCTAAAAACTCATTTTCATCTATCTCTTATACACATCTTCAGGATAACTGCTGTTACATTTATCACTACATTTTTTATATTTTATCTTATTTTTTAAATATGTAGTGGTAATATTATTACAATGGTTTATGTAACAAAAAGGACAATTGGAGGAAAAACTTATTACTATCTTGAGCATACTGTTAGAGATAACGGCAAGGTCAAAAAAGAGGAAAAATACCTGGGGAAGACCCTCCCAAAGGATATAGAAGGGCTTAAAAAAGAATTTCTGTCTGATGTTTATAAGGCAAGATGGTATCCCTTACTTGAATCCATCAGGAAAAACTATGCAAAAAAGCAGAGGCGCATACCCTCATCAATCAATGCGAAGCAGACGCGCATATTCTCTATAAAGTTCACATACGATACGAACAAAATAGAAGGCTCCAGCCTTACATACCGGGAAACTGCGGACCTGCTTGAGAAGGGCATTTCGCCCAGGTCCAAGCCGTTGGAGGATGTGAAAGAAGCTGAATCACATGACAAACTATTCCGGGAGATATTAGGGAATGACAAAGAATTGAATCTTCAGACAATAATCTACTGGCACAAAAAACTGTTCCATGGGACAAAACCCGATATCGCAGGGAAGATACGGAATTATCAGGTAGCGATATCCGGAAGCAACTATATGCCGCCAGGTCCAGTGGAGGTCTATCCCCTCCTGAAAGAATATTCCAGATGGTACAACAGAAATAAAAAAGTTCTTAACCCTGTGGAACTCGCAGGACTTGCCCACCTGAAATTCGTCACTATACATCCGTTTGGAGACGGAAATGGCCGCATAAGCAGGCTTATGATGAATTACATACTCCACAAGGAGGACTATCCGATGATTAACATAGAATATGAAAACAGGACAAGCTACTACAACGCCTTGGAAAGATCTCAAACCAAAAAACAAGACTACATATTCACCCAATGGTTCATTAAAAGATACCTAAAAGAAAACAAAAAGTACATCAAATAACTATCCGAAAATGAATTGAGTTTATTTGATTCCCTTTGGGAAATCAAAGCGATGAAATATTCATAGCCCATACCCCCTCTTCCCAAAAGAAAGAATTTGTTTTACAAATTTTGATTTTTAAATATCAGATACTATAATAATATTGGGGGATGATGTGAATAATAAAGGACAAGTTCCGGCAATTGCAATGGCTTTGCT
>JAKFXM010000052.1 GCA_021731385.1 Methanobacteriota archaeon | reverse complement strand
ATTTGCTTGGATATGATTTTCCTCTGGAATGTATCTGGAGAGACGATGTCTCTCCAGAATATATGTCCGAGCGACTTTGTCGCTCGGCCACAAATCATAGTTACGAAACTCTAATATGATTTTCCTCTGGAAAATCATAGCTTCGACACCTTTGGTGTCGAATAAAGAGTTTCGTATGGAAATATTTGACAAGAAAAATTTTGCTGATGGCAAAATTTTTGTGCCCAATCAGCCTTAAAGGCTGATTCGGGCAAGCAAATATACTTTATAATACAATAAGGAATTTCCAAAGGAAAGAAAGGTTTTTATATGAATAGTCCTAATATTTTATATAATTTATAAAAAATCAAAATGGAACGAGGAACTATGACCGGTTATGCGGTGATAATAGGCGGTATTGCTGTGATAATGTTTTCTGTTGTTGCAACATCCATGGGCGCTACAATTGCGGTTGCAAGATCCCCTGCGTTGCTCAGTTTTGGCGGATTTATAACTGCGTGGGGTTTTCTAACAACTGGCTGTTTTTCAAAGGAGCCAGATGTTGTCAGGGCAGGTATGATTGTTGCAGGCGCTATAGTGATTCTTGCGACAATGAGCCTTATATAATTGAGAAAATGTTGGAATATTTAAAAAAAATAGGTCTTTTAGGGATTGGAATTGCCGCACTTACGAGAGAGAAGGCTGAGGAAATTGTGGACGAACTTGTTAAGAAAGGTGAATTAAGCAGTGATGAAGGCAAGGAACTTGTGAAGGATTTGCTGAAGAAGTCTGAAGATCAGAGAAAGGATTTGGCGAAGAGGATTGATTCTGAGGTAAAAAAGGCATTAAGGGGCATAG
Organism: Methanobacteriota archaeon; assembly: GCA_021731385.1. Classification (GTDB taxonomy): domain Archaea; phylum Altiarchaeota; class Altiarchaeia; order IMC4; family QMZM01; genus JAKFXM01. The sequence continues at coordinate 2,539 of JAKFXM010000052.1, read as the reverse complement.
TTGTCCCGGGGAGCGACATACAAAAACTTGAAAAAAGGATAGAGAAGTTAGAAGCCAGATTAAAGAAGAGATAAACCTATAACATCTGAATTCTTTTACCTGCAGCAACAAATAGCAGGGCGGCAATAAAACCCATAATAGAGCCATAAAGGAATGTAGCCTCCGGGCTTGAATACTGCCACAAGGCACCTGCAATTACACTTGATGGCAGTGTTGCAAGGGCAATTACTGTATGAAATGTCCCTAAGCCGGTGCCTCTCATGCCCGAATTTATCAGGTCGGATGCAAATGCCCTCTGTGTGCCTTCAACCATTGCATAGACCAAGCCATAAAGCCCGAAGAGTAGGAAAAATTCCGGCAGAGTTCTTAAAAAGATAAATCCTAAGCAAGTTACTCCAAACAAGGCATATCCTGAGATTAGTACATTTTTTCTTCCAATTTTATCAGAGAGCATTCCAAAAGGAACTGAAAATGATGTATAAAATATATTAAAGAAGATATAGAGTATGATTGCAATGATTAACCCGAAGGATTCCTGCGCCTTTAGTATCATGAACATATATGTGAAATTCCCAAATGCGAAGATTGTAACTATAACCAAAAAGAGGCGAAATTTCCATGGTAAGGATTTTATTCCAATTCCAAGTGAAACCTGCAGGGGTTTTCTTTTTTCATCATTGACAAGGAACAGGGGAATTATGGACAGCAAGCCGATAAATCCTGCTATCAGAAATATGTCCCTGAGATTCATACCCAAAAGCCAGAAGAGCAGAAGTGCGAGTACGGAGCCAAGAATTGCACCGGCGCTATCCATTGCCCTGTGAATCCCGAATGCCTTTCCCCTGACAGAATTCCTGAAATTCCCATTCTCAGTCGAGTCTGCAATTATCGCATCCCTTGGTGCAGTTCTTAGCCCCTTGCCCATCCTTTCGACAGGCCTTAATATAAGAACATGCTGCCATACCGTAGAAAATGCAAGGATGATTTTTGATATTGCTGATGTCAGGTATCCTGAGAATATGAACGGCATTCTTTTTCCAGATTTGTCTGAGAAGTATCCGGAGAGAACAGTTAATATGCTTACTGATGACTCGCCCAGACCACCTATAAGACCAATTGCCAGGCCAGCACCGCCAAGCGAGGTTATGAAGAATGGAAGCAGGGGATGGATTATCTCGCTGCTCATGTCCATCATAAAGCTCGCTATTCCGAGGAGGATGACATTTATGCTTATCCCCTGCATGATCTTGCTCTTTGTTCCTATCAACTTCATTCCGTTTATTCCCTAAACCCATTAAACAACCCCTGAAACACCCTTGCTCTTTCTCCGGGGTCCTTGTCATAGATTATGGACCTGCCAACATTTATCAATAAATTATCTCCGGCAGATTTTATCACCCTCTCTGCATCCCCCCCCTGCGCCCCGATTCCGGGGCAGAGAAACAACATATCATCTCCTGCGATTTTTCTTATATTCCTTATGTCGGATTCTGTTACATTATCCGTAGCTCCGACAACCAGGCCATCTGTCCCGCTCAATCTGGCAAGCCTTGCAATCTCCTGATGCAATGGAATTCCATTGAATCTGGCTTCCTTCTGAATCCACGAAGATTCAGGATTTGACATCAGCGCAAGTGAGATTAATCCAAGATTATATCTGTGCGCCTCTTTCGTGGCTTCCTCTATGTTTCCTGCAAATGGGGAAAATGTAACTGCATCAAATCCCAAGTTGCTTATCCAGTAGAATGCAGATGAATTTGTTGAGCCTATATCAGAGAGCTTGTGGTCGAGAATTGAAATCAGTCCCTCATTGTGCGCCTTTTCATTCAGTTTCTTCAATTGAGCCGGATTCATCGCAAAAAGGATATACTGGGAATTTGGCTTTATTGCACATGCATAATCAGATGTTTGCTCTATAACATTAATACAGAATTCAAGAATTTCATTTCCGATCTCTTCCTCAGCAGTATATACCTCAGATATCACATCCCCGTTTCTGAACCCTTTAATATGATTTTGCGGAGCAAAATCATAGCTACGAAACTCTTCAGAGTTTCGTATAACTGCAGGGTCTAAGCCAACACATAGAATACTGTCTTTCTTCTTTGTAGCATTCCGGTAATTATCCAGAAGAGACATTTTTTTCCAGATAATCCGACACTTTGTGTCGGAGCTTTGACACCTCTGGTGTCAAATAACTCATAACATCATTGAATCCCTCTTCAGTCACAAGGTCGTTTTCTTTCATGTAAGAAAGCAACTCCCTCAATGTTATCAGCGAGTGTAATTTCAATCCGTTCTTTTCAAGCATCTCCTTCCCACCCTGCCCCCTGTCCAAAATAACGAGGACATCCTCAATTATGCCTCCCTGTCTTTTTATCCCGTCAACAAAGCCAATTTTGCTTCCCCCGTCCGTAATCAGATCATCTACCAGGACAGCCCTATCCCCGTTGTTTAGTATACCCTCTATCTGCGACCTTGTTCCATAGTCCTTGGGTCTCTTCCGAACATATACCATGGGAATTCCACTCTTTAGGGC
>JAKFXM010000140.1 GCA_021731385.1 Methanobacteriota archaeon | reverse complement strand
GGGAAAAGTCCGGTGCTTTGATTAAACAAGGGGTTATAAGTGATGAAGGCCTGAAAAATGCGAGGATTGAAGAGTATATAATAGGGCCGGTATTTAATCTGAATTTTTTTTATTCGCCATTAGAGAAGGAAATGGAGAAGATAGAATTACTGGGTATAGACTGGCGCTTTGAAACTAGTTTAGATGGCCATGTTCGGATTCCTGCAGAACAGCAAATGAACTTGAACGAAAGACAAAAAATTCCTGAATATACTGTCTGCGGTCATAATTCCGCAACATTAAGGGAAAGTCTTTTGGAAAATGCGTTTTTATTGGCCGAGAATTACGTAAAAGCAACGCAGGGATATTATGAGCCGGGGATAATAGGGCCCTTCTGCCTTCAGACCTGTATTGATAAGGATCTGAATTTCTATATCTATGATGTTGCACCAAGGATTGGTGGGGGAACGAATGTTCATATGTCTATCGGCCATCCTTATGGAAACAGTTTATGGAGAAGGAATATGCCAACTGGCAGAAGGTTGGCTATGGAGGTTAGAAGGGCGATTGAAGAGGATAGATTGGATGAGATTGTAACTTGAGTTAAGTTATAATGGGAATAATAGCTAATGGTGTTGGGGGAATTGATAAATTAGTGTCTGGAAAAATTATTGAATGGAGTGATGACTTTCTTGAAACCCCTGCCTTGGTGAAAAATAATATAGTTTATAATGCCGGTGATATGCCCCTTTACCGGGCAGCTTTTTTGGTAGATAATGGTGCTAGTGCTGTTTTGATTGAAGAGGGTGGAAAGAATTATCATCCTTTGATTCTTTTTAATGACGCTGGGGTTGCTGCTGTTGCAGGTGTTGGAAGGGTTGATTTGAAAGGGGAAATAACCGTAGATAGTGGAAAGGGCATAATTTATAAAGGGGAAATAAAATCAAGGAAGACGATAAGAAAATTCGAGACTCCAAAAACTAAAACAAGAGTATATGTCAATGTCGGCTACCCTACATCAATAGAATCAGCAGCAAAAACAGGAGCAGATGGCATAGGCTTATTGAGAACAGAATTTATTGCTGTCAGAACACTATCAAAAATTTTAAATAAAGAATTGTTTGATGGAGTAACGGTTAAAGACGCCATAATGAAATCTAATGAAGCTGATGTAATTTATACCATATCTAAACATAAAGATTTGAGGGAATATTTAAAACTTGATATAAAAAACACAATAAAAGATGCTATGAATTACTTTGGTAAAAAGGAAATAATAATAAGAACTTTTGATATTGCACGAGAATTGAATGAGCCCATGGGGAATAGGGGAATAAGGAGGTGTATAGCAGAAGGTGGAGATGCGATTAAAATACTAGCAGAGGCTATAAAAAAGTCTTTAGAAGAGAATCGGGGGAACTATAACATTGGGATAATTCTTCCCCTCGTATCACACTATTCACAAATAAAAACAGCATTAGATATTTTTTTAGCTGCTGGTTTAAGATTAAAACAAAATGGTTTTCAGGATAGGGTTAGAATCAAGTATGGATGGGAGATAGAACAGCCTGCTGCTTCGCAAAACAATGAATTGTGGTTAGAGGCTTTTGATGCAGAGTATGGACAATATCCCCATTTTATTGGAATTGGAACAAATGACCTTACACAGTTTACAATTGCATTGGGAAGGGATGTCTATACTAAAGAAGAGGATTTGAAGGTTAGGAATTATCTGGAAGGTCTCTATGACGAAAGTGAGTTTTCCATTATACGGCAGATCTATGAAGTATCAAAACAATGTAAAAAAAGAGATGTAAGATTGTTTCTTCTCGGGCAGGCTGCTGGAAGGCAGGAATATGCAGAATTAATGTTATCCTTTGGTATTATTCCTTCAGTAGGCATAAGTTATGTTAGAAGGGTTAAAATTATTGCTGATGAGTTTGAAAAGCGAAGAAATTCAAAAGAAGAAGTTATTAGAAGGTATGTAGAAAATTTATGTAATAAAGAATATTCATCAGTGAAGAATTACATTAAGCCAAAATTATTGGAGATGTTTGGGGTGTAATAGATGATACCAAAAAAAGAGATTGATAAAGTTCTTGCAGGATACGAAAACGACAGCATAACCATAGGGACTATCGGCAGCCATAGTGCCTTACAGATACTTAAAGGTGCAAAAGATGAGGGTTTTGATACATTAGCTATATGCACCAAAGATAGGGCTGAATTTTATAAGGATTGGAATTTTATAGATAATGTCCTTGTTATAGGAAGTTACAAAGATATTCTCAAAAAAAATGTTCAGGAAAAATTAATAAAGGATAATGTTATTCTAATCCCCCATGGTTCTTTTGTTGAGTATGTAACACCAAAGAGCATAGAAGAAAAACTCTACACCCCTTTGTTTGGTAACAGGTCTGTTTTGCATTGGGAATCGGATAGAAGAAAGGGCAGGGAATGGTTTAATTTGGCAGGAATAAAAATACCAAAGGAATTCAGCCATCCTTCAGAAATTGACAGGATTGTAATAGTGAAATTTCCGGGTGCAAAGGGTGGCAGAGGGTATTTCCTTGCAAGGAATGAGGGGGAATTTAATAAAAAAATAAAAGGGATAAAACTAACTATGAAGGAGAAGAATAACTTCACAATTCAGGAATATATCATTGGAACCAGATTTTATCTGCAATTTTTCTATTCCCCTATAATAAAAAAAGTAGAATTATTGGGAATTGACATAAGATATGAATCAAATATTGATGGGCTTGTAAGGATACCTAGCTATCTTTTAGCAGGATATGAAATTGAGCCCGGTTATGTTGTAACTGGAAATATCCCGGTGGTTGTAAGGGAATCGCTTCTCCCCAGGATAATGGAGATTGGGAACAATATTGTCGGGGCATCAAAGAGGTTATTTCCACCAGGGATAATAGGCCCCTTTTGTATGGAAACGGTCTGCACCGAAGATATGAACTTTGTGTCCTTTGAAATTTCTGCAAGGATTGTAGCAGGAACAAATCTTTATCTTCAGGGGTCTCCTTACTCACAACTTCTATATGATGAACCTATGAGCACAGGACGGAGGATAGCAAGGGAAATAAAGATGGCTGTTGATATTGGTAAATTGGCGGAGGTTATATATTGATCCTAGTACTTTGGTCAGAATTCAATTTTTATAGAAGATGTATAATAGATTACATACAAAAAGCAAAATGAAACAAAAAAATTTTTTATTTGGGATATTAATTTTTGTGTTAATGGTTGCAGTAAATGTGATGGCGACAAATGTGACAAACGATACACTACCACCAGTAATTAATGCGTATATATATCCAGACACAGGAAACTATTCTGATATATATGCCAATGTGACTGATAATATTGGGGTGGATAGTATATATT
>JAKFXM010000221.1 GCA_021731385.1 Methanobacteriota archaeon | reverse complement strand
GCGATATTCTCCCAGGAAAGGGTTGGGAAAAAGGGCAAGAGATTCAGATGTTTTAAATTCAGGACCATGTATGCTGATGCTGAGGACAGGTTAACTGAACTTTTAGAAAGCAATCCCGGGACAAAAAAAGAATGGGAACAAACCTGGAAAATAAAAAACGACCCGAGAATCACAAGGATCGGAAAGTTCCTCAGGAAAACATCCCTCGATGAACTGCCTCAATTAATAAATGTCCTGAGGGGTGAAATGAGCCTCGTTGGACCAAGACCCTATCTACCAAGAGAATTGGATTTTCTTGAGAATTCTATGGAATTAGTTTTCGGTGTCCAACCTGGCATTACAGGTCTCTGGCAGGTCTCTGGAAGAAGCAATACGAGCTACGATTACAGGATCGCCCTCGATTCATGGTATGTGAGAAACTGGAATCTCTGGCTGGATATTGTTATCCTATTTAAAACTGTAAGGGTTGTCTTAAAAAAAGAAGGCGCCTGGTAGGTATAGAGATGGAAAGATGTAAATTGATACAGGAATTATCAATATGGAACTTTCAAGAGTCATTAAAAATATAACACAGGAACTACCCCTTAATTACAATGAACAACGCGGTATTAAGGGTATTATTGATAAACTTACTAAAAAATACCCCTATATAAAGAAAATAATACTTTACGGCTCCAAGGCAAGGGGAGATTTTCTTGAGGATTCCGATATAGACTTGCTTTTTATCTCGGAAAGTGAGGTATCGAGAGCAGCAAAGTCCGAGATGAACGACATTATATACGACCATGAATTATCAAATGATATGGGTGTGGCTATTTTTGGACGACGACCTGAGCAGGACTCCACCTCCCTTTTGGATGTAATCTTCCCTGATCCCTTTCGATATGAAAAGACCAATAATCTTCAAAATCTCCACTTAAGTATATGGCCCTCATCTTCAACATTGCTTCTGCCATATCTTCCGTCCATCTCATGCCAGATCGTTCCATCCTATCCTTTACAAGATTCTTACAAGCCCCTTCTACAGAGCCACTTGCAATTGGCAGTCCTTGCTTTAGATACTCATCGTATCTCATATGGAAACGGTTGTGATAGAAATATCTACAAACATCATTGGCTGTCTTACACTTATTGCCACGGATTCTTCTTTTGGTTGCACTCTGATGTATACCTTTTATTACCTGACTAACCTTGCCCTGAAGAATACGAAGAGTCTGTTTCTTGACCCATTCTTCTGCATCTGGGCTCCCTTCCTGATAAAATACATAGACAACCTTCCATAGCTTCTCTAAGACATGAAAGAGGTCTAAGATCAAGATAATGCTGCCAATCTGAGCCTTTACCCGTCTCTGCAATGCCCTCTCTCCGTCTGTTACCGCTACCGTGATCTTTTCTTTGTTTGGATCTCGATTCTCCAACTCTTGTGCAACCTCTGAGATTACCTTCTCTTTGCCTTTGCTGAGACTTGCCCAAACACGCTTGTACTCTGGTTTCTGCCTGTTCTCTTGTCTCCCTGCTATCTTGGGCTTAGGATGAAAGATACTCTCTACTACCTCTTCAGGTGTTCTATAGTAAGGCTTTTGAGTAAAAACTGTAGCTACTACAGCCATCTTCTTCTTGCCGGCCTTTTCCCCCTTCTTTTGCCTTACCCTTTGTTTGGCTATCTCCTCCTTTACCATCGGGATGCCCTTGCAGTCTATGCTCCCTACTAGAATTGCTCCAGTGTTCGTATTAGAAGGAGGAATCCGCTGTCTATAGAAATCATCAAAATCAGCAGATGCCTCTCTTAGTATTTCTTCTACACTCCGCTTTGGGATTGTTATACCTCTATCATCCTTTATCCTCTCTACAGCCTCATCAAAAGGTCCCTGAATACTTGCTTTAGCTAACCGCCTCTGTAGTTCATAAGAGAAAGATCTATCAGGCAGTTGTAAGAATTCATCCTTTGGGTGAATGCTTGTTTTGCCTCGGCCACCATAGCCTCTCCGATGAATGGTTACCTCTCCAAAAACCGTCTGTTGATGTCGGGTATGAACACGCTTGTGAGTGTAGCTCTCTACATCTTCCTCTCCTTTTACTACCTCTAAGGCCTTCCCTACATCTCCACTGCCTCTGGCATCAATATGTGCCTGTAGCATAAGACGCATTACCTCTTGCATTTTTTGCATTTGGCCTCGCTCTACTTCATGTAAAGGTAGACCTATTGTCTCTTCCTCAAACATCCATTCCTCCAGACTTTTGAATTCCCTCTTTGCGCGAAAGAGACTTATGCTTCTTGCTGGAATAGTTTCTTCCGACAAAGGGGCAATTGCTATTCTCATCTTAAAGCCTCCTTTTCATAGAGATATTAGTTTTCTATTTTATATCTCGATAAAAAGGAGCGCTTTGCTTTAGCTCTTTCTTACACTTATATAGCTCTCCTGTCGTTTAAAAATAGCCACACCCTAATGATATTCTAATTGACAATCTATTTAAGGACAATGCCAGAGGTTTCTATGTCAATGGTGCGAGCAAGATGAGCTCCTCCCGATATGCGGCCCGATATATAGGTAGGTACATAGCCCGTCCTGCATTGGCAGAGTATAAGATAACCCGATACAATGGCAAAGAGGTTACCTTCTGGTATGAGAGTCATGAAACAGGCAAAAGAGAATATAAGACATTGGATGCAAAAGAATTTATCAAACGATTAATAGACCATATACCACTCAAGGGGTTTAAAATGGTTCGTCATTATGGACTGTATGCAAGACGGACAAAAGGTATAGCCATGGAGATACTGAAGAGGTGCAAGAGATTCATCCAGAGGAGTTTTGATTTCATGACAGGTTTACCCCGAACCCTAAATTGGCGACAGAGGTTGGTAAACAGTTTTGGCAAAGACCCGTTAATCTGTCCCCACTGTAAAGAGGAGATGGAACTATGGCGGATATGGCATCCTGAATATGGAGAGATATATAGTTTTAGCAGGGACAGTTGTAGCATAGAATATGAGAAGGATTCGCAAGAAGATAAAGGTAAAGGGTTCATGGAAAATCCAAGATGGGAAAGTCAGCTAGGTCTGCTCCCAGTGTAACACAAAAGAAGATATACCTGCTGATGTGGTAAATCTTTTTGACCTCCTTGACCCTGGTGACCCATCGGTCCCACCGCGATTTAGTTGTGAAAAATGTGGTGGTGTTATGTTACCTATCTAAATTCGCCCGAAGGGCGTTTTGTTCATAATGAGAAAGCCAAACAAAATTTCCAAAACATAAACGGACATATTGTTTGGGGAAAATAGATTTTATGGAAAATAAACGAAAACATCTTGAGTTTATTCAAGGAGTCATCAATCGAATGGCGGGCAATTTATTTTTTTTGAGAGGTTGGACAATTACATTAATTGC
>JAKFXM010000126.1 GCA_021731385.1 Methanobacteriota archaeon | reverse complement strand
TCTGTGAAAGTACAACCTGAAAGATATCCCCGTCATGGATGTATTTTTTCGCAATATTGACATTTTCTTCAAATTCCTTCTTCGTCATATTTGACTTGAATGTCCTGGATTTGTATCTATTTTTTTCGATTATATCCTCTGATCCAGGTGAAGAAATATTGTCTGAAATTTCACTTAATTCCTCCACTATCCCCCTTTTATCAACCTCTTGCTTATCCAAAAACTGGTGTGAAATCAGGCAGGTATTGCCATTTTTGTGGTCAAAGATTATATTATTCTTTGTCAGAATGAATTCACAATCCGGCTCCTTCAGGTCGTCATTCTGCCCTTCAAGGTCAATAAAATTTCTCACAGCATCGTATGAAAAATAGCCTACAAACCCGCCGAAAAATCTAAAGGCCGGATTTGATTTTATTCTGAACTGGCTCGTCAGGTTCTTCATTATCTCGACAGGATTTTTACCCACAATCTCCAACCTTAAATTATCATCAAAAATCCGGAATTTTATTCTGCCGTCTTTAATTGTTAATTTGGCAGCCGGATTAAAGCCTATAAAGGAATACCTTGCCGTCTTTTCAGACCCTTCTGAGGATTCAAGAAGGTAGGTATTTTCGTCTCTAACCGCATTGTAAACTTTTTCCAGATTATTTTCATTTATTTTGATAGAAATCGGAATAATATCCATAGATATATTATTTGTATTGTATATATAAATACATTAATGTATATTAATGCGCATTATTATAGAAAATGGCACCTATACCAATAAATAGGGATATGGGAAATGACAAGAAGGGGGGTGGATGGAGATCACTATCAGAACTGGAGAATATTCTTCTCATAGCAATTCTTGCACTTCTTATTACTCTGTTTGTATATCTGCCAGAAAAAGTCTCTCTCAATGGACTTACAATGCCAATAAAGATTGTAATCCTCCTGCTTATTGCCCTGCTTATTTTAAGTCGATTCATGGTGAAATTTGACGAATACGAAAGGGGCGTCATATTCAGGTTCGGAAAATTCGAGGGAGTTACAGGACCCGGTCTAAAGATAATTCTACCCATGGTTGAAAGATGTGTAAGGGTTGACACAAGGCTTAATGTTTATACAACAGAGCCCCATGAGGTTGTGACAAAGGACAGGATAAGGTTTATGATAGGGGCTGCGGTTTTTATGTATGTCTCAAATCCGAGGGATGCGGTGATAAATATGGGGGATTACAAAAGTGCGTTGATTCATTATGTTGACGGTTCTCTCAGGTCAATCTGCGGAAGTTCGACCTCGGATTACATTGTATCACACATGGACGAGATTTCAAAGACTATAAAGGATAATTTAAACAAACTTGCAGGCGGGATGAAGGGGTGGGGTATTATAGTAGAAAGAATTGAAATAAAGTACATACAATTTCCTGTAGAGGTTCAGGAGGCAATGCATAAAAAGGCGATAAAGGACATAGAATCTAAATTAGCGGTTGTTGACCCCGTTTTACCGCCAGCAGAAACAAAGGAACAGGATGTTGCAGTAGTTGATAAAAAGCCTGAAGGTGGGGACACGGACGCAGAAGTCGGGGACTATGAGAAAAGGATTAAGGAGATAAAAAAGAGGATTGGAGTAGATGAATTCTGGTAGAATTGATAAAATTAAATGGAAGGGTAGGGTTGATAATGGAGGGATGTGGCCGACCTTCGGTCGGACACGCGCCTGAGCGAAGCTCAGCCGCGAACCTTAGGTTTCCTGCACTTATTGAAATATATGAATTCTGGTAGAATGGCTGAATTAATTGATGAACCCGAAATAAAAAGGGCATTTACTTCTGGGAAAACCGACAGCGAGATTATGGAATATTTCAGAGGAAAGAGAAGGAAATTTCTTATAGGCGGTGAGAAGATTGCAGAAATAGACCGGAGGTATTTTCCAATAGGGAGGTTTCATATAAAAAATATAAAAGAGGATGTTGAAAGCAGGGACTATGCATATGTAAATCTGAATGGGGGGGAATTATATTATGTAAAGAAGCACAGCATAAATGGCGGTAGCAACTTGCTAAAAAAGATTCTTGAACTTCCTGAAGATGCTAAAAAGAACCTTTTCAATCTTATGTCTGAAGGTTCAGCAGATATGGAGCGGTTTGGCAGTAAGGATATCGCAAATATTTTAGAGAGAAAGGGCCTGGCAAATGTTTATAGCATAAGGAAACCAAGCCTTGCTGATATAATAGTTGGAGAGATATCAAGCTCATTACAATCATTTGCAACCGGCAAAGCAGTTGTATCCAACATCCCCGTGGTTGAAAAAAGGCGCATAAGAAAAAGGATTGGGAAGATTAAAATCAACAAATCCTATAATCTTGACAACTTCCTTGACACCCGTATTCCTGAATCGGGATTCGACCCGGATAAAATTACATATAAACCAAAAGATGTTGTTGAGGTATTGGCGAGGCTTCTGAAGAGGGATGTTGTTTATGAAGATGCAGTCTATCTGCCATACTACAAATGCAGGTATGTAACAGAAAAAGGCGCAAGATACCTGACACTGATTTCTCCAAAATTCAGGAAATAAATTCAGGATGGACATCACCAGAAGGATATACAAAATTGCGGACAGAACCCCTGAAATTCCTTACATAATTCTTGCAATCTTCTATGTGCTCTACCTGAATGACGGCGTAAAAATTCTGCACATATTCTCATCAACATTCATATTTGGAGCGTTGATTTTGATTTCCGGGATTTTCCTGAAAATTGCATTTAAGACGAAGAGGATGGTTCTAAGATACGGAAATTCTATGCTAAGGTATGGATTTCCATCGATGCATGGTATGGCTTCAATAGGCGCACTTGCATTTACCTATTTCATAAATCCCCTGATCTCACTTACCCTTGTGCCCATCGGCATCTTCTATGTTTATTCAAGAATAAAAATCGGCGTACATGGCATTGCTGATGTAGTTGGCGGTGCAATTATAGGTATAATTATAGGTATATTCTCTGGCTGGTATGTACTCAATAATGTCTATCTTCCCCGTAACATTGAATTAATGCTTACAATACTATTTTTTACAACGCCAATATTATCAGCAGTAGTAAGGGCCCGGTGTATGAACCCCTCAAAGGCGTCTGGGGATAAATCCTGATGCAATGGAGTGGTCTGCCAGAACAAGTGCAATCATTGCCTCAACAACAGGAACTGCCCTTGGGACAACACATGGATCATGTTTCCCTGTGATCTCAATTGTTGTTTCCTTCATATTCTCTAAGTCAACGGTGTGCTGCAACCTCCCTATGGATGATGTCGGCTTTACAGCAATCCTCACAACAATGGGCATCCCATTTGAAATTCCACCCAGAATTCCCCCGCAGTTATTTGTCTTTGTGTATATATTCC
>JAKFXM010000023.1 GCA_021731385.1 Methanobacteriota archaeon | reverse complement strand
ATTGTCCATGGGAAAAATTTATGGAATGTTATGTGCAATCATGGGGTTGATTTTTGGAGCAATTATGACTTTGGTTTCACTTGTAGGTTTAGCCATATCTTCAAGTAGTACCGGAATGTTTGGGGTCTTATTTGGTGTTGGTGCCATAATATTTTTTCCAATAGTTTATGGAGTCATGGGTTTTATAATGGGATTGATATTTGCACTCGTGTATAATTTAGTTGCTTCATGGGTTGGCGGACTTGAAGTAGAGACCGAATAAATTTTATTTTCAAATTTGGCAAATGCCAGAAACATCAGGGATTACTCGCTATAAATAGTATTCCTAACGATACTCCCCGCTTCCACATAGGCATTCGGATATATCGCCCTTCCGGGCATTATCGAGACATTTATCCCTGTTTTTACATTGTCGCCCATAATACAACCAAATTTCCTTCTCCCCGATTTTATGAGTTTGTTTTTTATCTCAATCCTGATTTCATCATTATCAACCCTTAGATTAGCAATATTCGTTCCTGCACCGAAATTGCAGTTCTCCCCTATTATGGAATCGCCTATATAGGATAGGTGAGGTATGTTTGTCCCTGACATTATGATCGAATTTTTAATTTCAACGGAATTTCCTATATGCACCTTGTCAAGTATGCAGGAATATGGCCTTATATAACAATTCGGGCCTATCCTGCAGTTTTTTCCTATGTATACGGGACCTTCAATGTAAGAACCTGACCTAACAATTGTATTTTCGCCTATATGGACATCACCCTTCAAAACAGCGAATTTCTCGATCTCTGAATTTTTGCTTATGTCCAATTCAATACTCCTCATGATTATCTCATTCGCATCAAGCAAATCCCATGGCCTGCCTATGTCAATCCACTGCTCGCTGCAGTGGAATGCATTAACATTGGAATCGGGTAACATAAGTTTTATTGCATCCGTCAATTCATATTCTAACCTTGCGGACTTTTCTATCCGTTTTATTGCATCAAAGATTTTGCTGTTGAAGATATAGATTCCTGCGTTTGCAAGATTGCTCTTTGATTCTTTTGGCTTTTCTACAATATTTTTTATGGAATTCCCCTCAAGTTCTATAATTCCAAATTCAGAGGGGTTTTTTACTTCAACAACACAGAGACTAGCATCTGAATTTAATTTATTGCTGTCTTTTATGAAATCCGATATTAAATTTTTGGAAACGAGAAGGTCGCCATTCATAACAAGAAATTTTCCATCAACACTTTTTTCAGCCATAGAAACCGCATGACCAGTGCCAAGTTGCTCTCTCTGTGTTATATATTCGATCTCCATGCCCTTGAAACTATTCCCAAAGTAGTCTGTAATCGCCTCTTTTTTGTAGCCGACTATGATAATCGCCTTCTTGACCCTGTTCTCTCTCAATGCCTCTAAATCCCACTTAAGTATCGGCTTTCCTGCCACAGGAAGCATGGGCTTGGGCCTTGTTGATGTAAGCGGTCTTAGCCTTGTACCTTCGCCTGCCGCCAATATAATTGCGTCCATATAGTTACTTCACCTTATCCATCTGTTGATTGTCATCTCAGTTAAAAGAGCAGTTATACGCCCTTCTCCAGCATAAGGGAAACGAAGTTTCCCTTATCAACCCTATTAAATTTGGAGATGTGGCAGTTCCATTAATTCAATTGCCCTATTAAAAGAGCAGTTATACGCCCTTCTCCGTAACCACGTAACCCTCTTCAAACCTTGGTGCAATTTTTTGCAATTTTTCCCGGAATTCTTCTTTTAGGGTTGCCTTTCCATCCCTTCTTGTCACATTCTTAACATCTGCTACATAATGCGTCTCTTTTGTTTCCGGAATACTCTCCAGCGCATTTGAAAATTCCCCTATAATTCTTATACCCTCCTGCCTAACCTTTTCTTTATCGACCATTTTGGGCCTAAATCAGGAACTTCTTAGCCAAAGACAGCATCTTTGGTGCCTTTTTCATAAACAATTTCAAAAGGAATTTGTATCTCCCCCCAGTAAGTCTCACTATATCTTCGCCTTTTAGTATATCTGCAAATTTTTCAAAATCATTATCGTCAAGTTTTTCCAAAAAGTTTCGCAATTTCAGTAATTTCTTCATCCTTGCGCCGTCTGTTTCACGCCAGATTTTTTCATATTCCTGAAGTTTTTCCTTTGACAGGTCATTCTCCCTGATTGCCTTAGTTGCTATATCTGCAGCAATCCTTGCGGCATTCATTGCAAGCGCTATTCCCCCGCCATGAATCGGATTTACCTGCTGCGCGGCATCACCAACGACCATCAGCCCATCTGCAACAAGAGTGTCAACCGAGGAACTCACGGGTACACCGCCAGCATTTATCTCAATCGGGCTTGAATTCTTAAATATCTCCGGATGGTCTTTTATGAATCTGTCCAAATAATCCTTCGCTCTGTTTCCATCATCAGATTTTAATCCAAGAATTCCAACCCCCACATTTGCAATATCTTTCCCTTTTGGGAATATCCAAACATAACCTTTTGGTGCAATATTATCTCCGAAGTATATATGGAGCATATCAGAATCATTCATGTTCAGATTAGCCATCTCATATTGAAATCCTGAATGATAATCTGTGACCTTGTTTACGGTATCCAGACCCGCAGATTTTGCAATCCTTGAATCAACGCCATCTGCCGCAATTACAAGCCTGGATTTTATCTCAAATTCATCACCCATGTACTCTGCACGAATTCCTGAAACATAGCCATTCTCTTTCATTACGCCAGTTGCGAGGGTCTTTACCATGTATCTTGCTCCTGCCCTTATCGCCTCTGCTGCAATGTGCTTTTCAAAGATTTTTCTCTCAAGTATATATCCCCCAGAATCATCAATTACGGTCTTTAATTGTTTTCCGCTTGGTGCATATAGAACAGCGCCTCTTATACTGTTCACGGCCCATGCAGGATTTGGTTTCAATCCTACCTTTTCAAGTGCCTTCAGCCGTATACCTTCTGCACATCTCTTGGGAGCACCAATCTCCTGGCGCTTGTCAACAACAATGACATCAATACCGTTTTTCGCAAGAAATCTCGCGGCGGTGCTTCCTGCAGGACCCGCACCAACCACAACAACATCGCATTTTAGATTTGGCTGCATTTTATTATGAAGATTTGCTCAATGCCCCGACAGGGCAGAATTTTACGCAGATTCCGCAGTTATTGCACCTGTTTTTATCTACAACTATTGTAATTTCGCGAAGTTCCAGCGCATCCCTCGGACAAACACCAACGCAGCCGCCACAATAACAGCATTTGTTTTGATTTACAGTTACTATTTTTCTCACCCCTTATTGTTTTATTTATCGATAATTATGAAATGCTTGAATATATATACTATTTACGTCCACGCCGGGATTTGAACCCGGGTATGGGGCTCCGCAGGCCCCTAGGATAT
>JAKFXM010000063.1 GCA_021731385.1 Methanobacteriota archaeon | reverse complement strand
AACGCAGGCAATGAATTTACAGGTTTTGAGATAAGATACTGAATCCTGAATATTATACTTTTATTTTTAAAGAAAGATAGATTAATAGATCAGGGGTGATAAATGTGCCAAGCAAAGACTTTAATTGGTTTGTGAATGCAAATTTAAGTAAGTATAGAGGACAGTATGTAGCCATAGTTGATAAAAAGGTTGTTACTCATGGTGATAACGCTAAAGAAGTCTGGGAAAATGCCAAAAGACAACACCCGGATAAAATTCCGGCATTGACTAAAATACCAAGAGATGATATACTGGTGCTATAACAGATAAGAATATGAAATTCAAATACAGAAAGGAATTTTCTAAAACACTTGGTGTAATCTACAGGCCTGTCGCGGAGGTAATCTTCATAAATTATAATAAAGAAATAAAAGATTTTCTGTATATCGATTCTGGTGCTGACATTACATTAATTCCAAGATCGGTTGGAGAACTTTTGGGGTTTAAGGTTGATGGAGAAGAGGTAAAAGAGATGGGTGGGGTTGGAGGGTCAAAAGTTCCAACAATTCTTAAAACACTTAAAGTTCGAATTGGTGAGATTGAGTTTCCAGTTCGAATAGCTTGGGCGCTAGTAGAAGATGTACCACCCCTACTTGGAAGGTTAGATATATTTGACAAATTTGAAGTAAAATTCAAACAGAAAGAGAAAATTACAGAATTCAGTATTGAAGAATGATCCTACAAAAAGGGACAGGATTTTCTAATGTTCGTAAGATTGGTGTTGAATTTAACAACGCAGGCAATGAATTTAAGGATTTTGAGATAAGATATTGATGAAATTACAGATGGACAAAGAAAATTTTATGGTTGTAAGCACCAACTACATCTCTGGATACCGGATTAAAGACATTCCGGGGTTTACCTATGGTCTTGTCGTTCGAAGCCGCGGACTTGGCGGAAATATAGTAGCAAGTTTAAGGACAATCTTCGGTGGAGAAATAAAGGAATATACAGAATTATTGAATGAGGCGCGCCAGAATGCCCTCGACAGACTTATAGAGCATGCGAAATCAATGGGCGCTAATGCAGTTATTAATGTAAGATTCGATTCTTCAGAAATCGGCGCGAATATGAGCGAGATTATTGCATATGGTACTGCTGTTGTGATTGAAAAAGATGACGGAGAGGCACAGGCTGTTAGATTGATGTAATCTAATATCCCCCCAAATCCAGCCTCTCCGGAAGATTAAGGGAATCTACCGTTATATGGGTTACAAGTATCAACTGCCCGTCTGTTGCTACTTTGTTTAGCGCCTCCCCAAGAATTTCCCTGTGTTCTTTGTCAAGGCTGCCGAATGGTTCGTCAAGGATTAAAAGCCTTATGGGTGAGAGAAGATCTATTAGTGCGATCCTAAGCGCAATTGCAACCTGGATCTTCTCACCGCCGGATAATTGGTCAATTGATAGACTCCCTTCAGTGGTTTTAATCTCAATGTTGTAGTCCTTGTCAAAGAAGATTTCATTGTATTTTCTATTCTGGTTTATCCTCTTGAAATAATATGTCAGAAGCGAACTGAGCCTTGATATGTAGCGTTCCCTCAGATATTTGACTATGCCTTTGTTTGTGTGAAATATATCCATCGCTTCTTTCAACAGGTTCATCTCTTTTGATAGCCCGTCGCTTTGTTTTTTCAGATTCAGAAATTCGGATTTCTTAATTTCCAGTTCATTAATGCTGTTCCGGATTCCCTCTATCTTAAACCCGCATTTGTCAATCTCGGCAGACAGCATGTATGAATTTTCCTGCAGATGTTCCCTGTCCTTCTGTAATGCCTCAAGGAGTATCCCATCAAATCGGAATTCCGTAAGTTTATTTCCGGATTTTTCCTCCTCTTCGATTAATTTAGACATCTGGTCATCCAAATCATTTCTCTTTGCCTGAAGTGATCCCTCTTCCGATATTTCTTCATTGAATGCATTGATTCTTCCCTGAATTTCGTTAAGCTCCTTTATCCCTGACTCAACAAAATCAATTGTCTCACCAGAATAGGCTATTCTCTTTAGTTCCTTCTTCATATTTTCCAGCCTGTTCAAAACTATCCTCTTGTCCCCTCTTTTCCTCTCTATATCATCTCTCAGACCCATAGCAACAATCTCCGTTCTCTGGATTTCACCAAGATCTTTTTTGAGGATTTCCAATTCAGTTCCTGACCTTTTCAGATCAGCATTCAATTTTTCCAGTTTCAGGGTTATTTCTTCAATCAGGCCCTTTGCAGAGGTCTGTTCCTTTTCTATATGCTCTTTAGTAAGTCTTTGTCCGCATCTCGGGCATTTTGCCTTTTTCGTCAGTGAGTAAAGATTTTTAAGGTAATCTTCATGCTCTTCAAGTTGCTGCCTGTTTGCAGCAATTGCACGCTCAAGTTCAAGAACATACTTCTCCCCCTTCTCGTAATGAATTTCAATTTCCTTCTTTTTTTCAAGTTCTTTCTCCAGCCTTTTAAAACGGGCCATGTCCTCTTCAAGACCGTTCAGTTCTGTAAATCTTTCCTCATTTTTCCTGACTTCATACAAGAGATTTCTAATTGGAATATATTTCTCCAGTTTTTTTTCTGTATCGAGGAGTGTCTTGGTCTCGGATTTCTTCTTCTGTATGGACTCCATATGTCCGTTAATCTGCTCAAGGGCGATCTTCCTTCTTGTAATATCCAATCTCAATTCATTTAACCTTTTCTCAAGTTTCTCTTTCTCCATCCTCAGAGATTGCATCCTATCTATCTCAATCCTGAGTTTTTCAATTTTTGAATTAATTGCCTCCTTTTCATTTTTCTTTTCATTTGCATAATTATCCAATTCATCTATACCCTCTTTCAATTTCCTGATTTCTGCATTATAAGAATTTTCAGCATCTTCAGGAAATTTAGCCAACTGACTAAGCATAACTTCAGATTTTGCAGAATTCGCATCAACTTCTTTTCCAATACCCGTGTAAACTGATTCAAATTTGTCCAAGCCAAGCAGTGAGTCGAGTTCCTGCCTGCCGCCCTTTCTCTTCAGGTTGTTGACTAATTCTGTCAGACCACCCTGCGGAACATAGAGAAGTTTGTCTATTATGTTTTCGCTTAGAACATTCTGCAGGGCGTTATAAACAGAAGTAGGGTTATCCGCAACCTCTGTAGAGCCTATAAACATCTGAGCAGTTGATGATTTGTCAATATGTACTTTCTTTTCAACGGTGTATATATTTCCGTCCTTCTCAAATTTCAGTTTTACAGTAGAACTCCTCGTTCCATTTTTTATTTTTGACTTATAACCCGCACCTGATGCTGCGAATACAAACCTTATAGCGTCGAGAATGCTGCTCTTTCCCGTCCCGTTTCTCCCCTCAATCTGCAGTCCTCTTGACAGATATATATCCAAAAAATCATGACATGCCCAATTTCTTATCTCTAAATTCAGAAGTTT
>JAKFXM010000153.1 GCA_021731385.1 Methanobacteriota archaeon | reverse complement strand
ATTTATAGATATCAATTTAGGACAGGTTGATATTTTTGTATATACCCCAGATGAATGGAAAAGGATGATAGAATATAGAAATCCTTTTGCCGGAGAAGTTCTAAAAAAAGGGAGAATTATATATGAAAAAGGGTAAGGACGAGGCTTTAAGATGGTTAAAGCAGGCAGAATATAATCTGCAGGTTGCTGAAAATAATCTCAAATCTGATTTTTACTCATCAGCCTGTTTTATGAGCGAACAATCCGCACAGGTGGCGTTAAAGGCATATATTATCTCTAAAACTCATAGGCCTGTATTGTGGATTCACTCCATTCAAAAACTTTCTGAGAAGTGTGCGGAATATAATAAAGATTTCGAAAGGTTAATTGGATATGGTAGAATTTTAGACAGATTTTATATCCCTACACGGTATCCTGATGCCATAACACCTCCGGCACTTCCTTATGAGACCTACACAAAAAAGGATGCTGAAGAGGCAGTAAGGTTTTCAAAAAATATAATTAGTAAGGTAAAAAAGAAATTGTTAGAAGAAAGGAAATGAACCTGAAAAATTTTGTAGAAAAGGTTGGCAAATATTCTGGAATTGAAGATCCAGAAGAGGTTGAAAATCTTATTAAGATTGTATTCTATCTGCTTAGTGCAAGGCTTACTATTCGGGAAGGGGAGGAACTTAAGGCGCAATTGCCAAAGGACATAAAGGCCGTCTGGGATGCTGTTAAGGAAACTAAGGTTGATGTTGTTAAATTCAGCAAAAAGGAGTTTTTAGAGCGGGCAATGAGAGACGGAAAATTAAGGGATATCAAAAATGCAGAAAAGGTTGTAATTTCTATCTTTAAGACATTGAAAGAACTAATATCTGAAGGAGAAGCAAGGGATGTTGCAGCACAATTACCTGTAGGATTGAAGGACATGTGGATTAAGGCATAATAGTAATGGAATTAGGGTTGATAAGGGCAGGAACTGCCCTTATGTTGCAGCACAATTACCTTTCGGACTGAAAGAGATGTGGATTAATGCCTAACACTTGCACAAAATGATCAAAATACCGCGATGTATGAGTACGCAACATCCAGATAATGTAAGTATACCCTTTTTTGCAGAAAGTACTGAACTGGGTGGCGAAGATGAGATACAGGAAGCATACTATACATTTTCTTATCTGGGTTGTGATGAGCAGATGTGGGATTGTGAGGGTAAGGAGGTTGATAATTTTGTAGTCAAAAAATTACTGACAAAATATGAATCGTTTTTTAGAGAAAAAAGACTAGGTAAGGACGTGTTTATAACGCTGAGAGTTCCAAACCCGACAATAGAAAAATCCGAGGCAAAAATTTTATTGGAAACATTGGAGAGCATACCCCGGTCATTTGATGCTGCAAAGTTGTTCTATAGAGATGATATTCCCCCCGTATTTGAAGTTATATTGCCAATGACTGCTTCATCAGCGGATATTGACAGAATTTACAGGTATTATTGCGATTTTGTTGTAGGGAAACAAAATAAAGCTTTTAGGAGGGGGGATATAAAAATTTCTGAATGGATTGGGGAATTCAAGCCCGAAAGAATAAATATTATCCCGCTATTTGAAGACATGGAGCACATGCTCAATGCACACAATGTGGTTGAAGAATACCTGCAGGATAAGGATTTGAAATATCAGAGGGTTTTCCTGGCAAGATCAGATCCTGCAATGAATTATGGGCTCGTTAGTGCCGTTCTTTTGAATAAGATTGCCCTTCAGAGACTGCAAAGGCTGTCAAATAGAATTGGCATTAAAATATATCCCATTATCGGCGCGGGTTCAGCCCCCTTCAGAGGTAATCTAAGACCCCGGACAGTGGAACGTGTTGCAGAGGAGTACCCTAGCACCCATACATTTACAATTCAATCGGCATTCAAATATGATAGTTCCCCTGATGAAGTTAGAGAAGCCGTAAGAAAACTGCAAAATAGGAAAACAACTTCACCCCAGAAAGTAGATGAGGATAGATGCCTGGAGATAATCTCAAAATATTCAAAAGAATATGCCAGCCAAATCGCAGGATTGGCGACAGTAATAAATAAGGTCGCAAGATACATTCCAAGCAGGAGAAAACGTAAGTTGCACGTTGGCTTATTTGGTTATTCGCGCAGTGTAGGGGGAATTACACTGCCCAGGGCGATAACATTTACATCCGCCCTCTATTCCATTGGTCTGCCGCCGGAAATTCTAGGTTTGAATGCCCTTGACGATGACGATATAAAGTTTATAAAAAAAGTTTATATAAATTTCAAAGATGACCTAAAGGATTCACTTAAATATTTTAATCCCGACAGCGGGTTTTTACCAAGGGACATCGAAGCAAGAATTAGCGATTTTCCGGTGGATTTCCAGCCGGATGATAGACATAAAGAGATAACAGACCATATAGTAGACTCGATAAGGAAAAACAAGACTGATGACCTGGGAGAATATGTTCTAAGGGCGGCGAATTTGAGGAAATTCCTGGGATAACCCCCTTAATGGATATGAATTTCCCCTCTATGCCCGCGATCATGTTCGTGAGTTAGATCTATCTAAAGTCCACAGATTACTGCCAATCTGAACCACCTTTTATTTTTGAAATCAAGACAGTAATTTCCCATATTATAAACAGGGGTATTAACATAGCAATTCCCAGTACAACCCCGTTTGTAATTAATCCCTCGGTCTCCATCTCTAGAAATTCTCCGCCTTCGTATCCTAGAACATGATCAATCAATACCATTATTGATAATCCCCATAGCATCATGCTAAGGAAACCTAACTTGTATCTTTTTGGTGCAACGAACCATAATCCTGTTATGAATATCGCTGCAATTAAACTTGTTATAAGCCACATTTTCTCACCCTTATGCTTTTGCTATGTATTTCTCTTTTTCAGTTAATTTCACTCTATTGGCTATAACTACCATTATTGCCCATGCTATAACAACAAATATAGTCATTGGTACCCCTATGCTTAACATCTCTGGCAGAACCTCTAAAAGCCCTGCGGTTAAAAAAGGAGGGTATGGTACAATTTCTTGATGCGCTATATGCTCAACAGCCAATGCAACGACTCCTCCCCACAGCATTATATTTAGCCAGTCTATATGGTATCCCCTCGGAAACCTTTTCCTTAAGACAGTTGTTACTACTGCCACCGCTCCAGGAACAACGAAACATGCCATTTTTCTTCACCTCAAAATTATTTAATAACACGATTTTAGAAATTGTGTTACTGTAATATATATAAAACTCAAAGTATAAAAATAGATACATGGAAGAAATTACCCGCTTTGGCGTTTCACTACCCAAAAAAATGGTTGAGGAATTCGATGCATTACTCCGGGATTTGGGCTACAGCAACAGATCTAAGGCAATAAATGATGCTATGCGGGATTTTATAACACAGAAAAGATGGGTAAAAGAAAGGGGGGAATTTATAGG
>JAKFXM010000141.1 GCA_021731385.1 Methanobacteriota archaeon | reverse complement strand
TTCCCGATCGCAAAGGGCGGAACAGCGGCAATTCCTGGTCCATTTGGCAGCGGAAAAACAGTTTCGCAGCACCAACTTGCAAAATGGGTCGACGCTGAGGTAATTATTTATGTTGGTTGTGGTGAACGGGGCAATGAGATGACAGAGGTTCTTGAGGAATTCCCGCATCTTGAGGATCCAAAAAATAAATTGCCATTGATGGAGAGGACATGCCTTATAGCAAATACATCCAATATGCCGGTTGCGGCAAGGGAAGCCTCAGTTTATACCGGAATTACAATTGCTGAATATTACCGGGATATGGGCTACAACACCGCATTAATGGCTGATTCAACATCAAGATGGGCAGAAGCAATGAGAGAAATTTCCGGAAGACTTGAAGAAATGCCCGGAGAAGAGGGGTATCCCGCATACCTTGCATCAAGGCTTGCTGAATTCTATGAGAGATCGGGCAGGGTTATAGTACTGGGAAGCGATAACAAAGAGGGTTCTGCATCAATCATAGGTGCTGTATCCCCTCCGGGGGGGGATTTTTCAGAACCAGTAACACAGAATACATTAAGGGTAACGCGTGTATTCTGGGCATTGGATGCTAAACTCGCTGATAGAAGGCATTTCCCTTCGATAAACTGGCTAACCTCCTATTCTCTTTACACAGAAGACCTTAGCGGATGGTTTAAGAAGAATATTTCCGGGGATTTCATGGCAATGAAAACTGAGGCGATGACAATACTGCAAAAGGAGTCGGAATTGAAAGAGATTGTGCAACTTGTAGGTCCAGATGCATTGCCTGACAGGGAGAAGGTTGTTTTGGATATAGCAAGGATAATAAGGGAGGATTTCCTACAACAGAACGCATTCAATGAGGTAGATACATATTGCTCCCCTAAAAAGCAGTACAGAATGCTCAGCATAATCCTGAAATTCTACGAAAAGGCGATAAACGCACTTGAAAAAGGAATGCTGCCTGAGGAGATAAACAGAATAAGCGTGGTAGATGATATAGCAAAGATGAAATATGTACCAGAGGATAAATTCGAGGAAGAATCAGGAAATATGATCAGCAAGATTGAAAACGAATTGAGGAAATAAACTGATGGTGCGAATTCCGGCAGGAATGCAGGGTATAGTGGCTCGTCAGCAAATATTATAGCCGTAAAGAACCCGGAAACATGACTTTTATGAAGAAATCATATATAATAACAACTGCGACGATAAAGTTTCAGATTTCGAGATATTATCGATTTTTATGAGAACATTAAAATGTCCGTCGGCATAGTCGGCTATGGTGCTTATCTCCCTAAATACAGGATAAAGGTTGAGGAGATTGCAAAGGTCTGGGGCGAGGATGGAAAGAGGGTAAGCGAGGGATTATTTGTCTATGAAAAGACGGTCCCCTCTATTGACGAGGATGCAGCAACAATAGCAGTTGAGTGTGCAAGGAATGCAGTACAGCATGCAGGGATTAATCCTGTAGATATTGAAGCTATTTATGTTGGCTCGGAATCCCATCCCTACATAGTAAAGCCAACAGCAACAATAGTTGCAGCGGCAATTGAGGCTACTCCGGATTTAACTGCTGCAGATTATGAATTCGCCTGCAAGGCAGGAACTGCAGCAATCCAGACAGCAATGGGCCTGGTCGAATCAAAGAGGATAAAATACGGGCTTGCTATTGGTGCAGATACCTCGCAGGGAAGGCCGGGGGATGCGTTGGAATATACTGCAAGCGCCGGCGGTGCATGCTTTGCAATAGGAAGCAGGAATCTGATTGCAGAGATAAAAGATACATATTCATACACAACAGACACACCGGATTTCTGGAGGAGGGAAGGTCAGGAATTTCCAAGCCATGGCTCAAGGTTTACAGGAATTCCGGCATACTTCAAGCACGTTACAAGCGCTGCAAGATTCATAATGGAAAGGAATAAGATGAAACCTTCTGATTTCAAATATGCGGTGTTCCATCAGCCAAACGGGAAATTTCCCCTGACAGTTTCAAAGATGCTCGGATTTGAAAGGGAACAGGTAATGAAAGGGCTTCTTGCCCCGTGGATTGGAAATACATATTCAGGGGCAGTACCACTTGGCTTGAGTTCTGTGCTTGATGAAGCCTCTGCAGGGGATATGATTCTTGTCTCTTCTTATGGCTCTGGCGCAGGTTCTGATGCATTTATTATTGAGGTTACGAAAGAGAATGAAAAAAGAAGGAATTCGAATCCTGTTCAGAATTACATTAACGATAAGGAGTATGTAAATTATTCGATATATGCAAAATTCAAGGGCAAGATCAAGGGGGTTGGTTTGGAGAGGTGAAAAACAAAAGGATTGCAATCATAGGCGTAGGAATTACAAAATTTGGCGAATTATGGGATAGCAGTTACAGAGACCTTATCACAAGGGCAGGATTAGAGGCAATAAAGGACTCCGAAATCGAGGGGGAGGATATCCAGGAAATATATGGGGGTTCAATGAGCCCCGGGATTTTTTCGGGACAGGAGCATGTAGGGGCGTTGATTGCAGATTATACCGGGTTGACAGGAATCCCGTCAGTAAGGGTAGAAGCAGCTTGCGCATCAGGAGGGCTTGCATTAAGGCAGGCATATATTGCAATTGAATCCGGGAGGAGTGATATTGTCGTTGCAGGTGGTGTCGAAAAAATGACGGACATACCGGCATCATCTGTTATGACTGCATTGATGGGTGCCGGGGATGAGGAGTGGGAGGCCTTTCACGGGGTTACCTTTCCTGCATTGTACGCATTAATGACAAGAAGGCACATGCTGGAATACGGCACTACAATCGAACAAATCTCAGAAATTTCTGTAAAAAATCATGAGAATGCAAGCCTGAATCCATGTGCCCAATTCCAGTCAAGGGTAACGCTGGAAGAGGTGATGAATTCTGCACCTGTCGCAGAACCATTGAGACTATTACATTGTTCTCCAATAACAGATGGTGCAGCAGCAGTTATTCTTGCAAGCGAGAAAAAGGCAAGGGAACTTACAAAAGAACCAATCTGGATAACCGCCTCTGCAATGGCAACAGACACACTTGCATTGCATGACAGGAAAAGTTTATCAAGGATGAATTCAACCATCCTTGCGGGGGAACGTGCTTATAAAGAATCCGGACTTAAGCCAAGGGATATTGACTTTGCTGAAGTCCATGACTGCTTTTCAACTGCAGAAATATTTGCAATAGAGGGCTTGGGCTTCTGCAATCCTGGCGAAGGCGGGAGATTTACAGAAGAAGGACAGACGAGGATTGATGGAAAAATTCCTGTAAATCCAAGCGGTGGCTTAAAGGGAAAGGGTCATCCCGTAGGTGCAACAGGAATAGGGCAGGCGGTTGAGGCTGTTCTTCAGTTAAGGGGAAAGGCAGGAAAAAGGCAGGTTAAGGATGCAGAGATAGGATTGATTCATAATGTTGGTGGATCCGGTGCAACATGCGTTGTTCA
>JAKFXM010000074.1 GCA_021731385.1 Methanobacteriota archaeon | reverse complement strand
GCACTAAGCAATCTGCATTAAACAATATAAAAGAGGCAATTAGCGATTATATTGAATGTCTGATCGAAGATGGTATTAATCTAAAAGAAAATGACAATTGACTCAACGATAAGAACGGCCCTTTTGATGGGGCTTTTGATGGGATTAGTGATTGGTGTTTTTTACCTTGTCGGCGGGGCAGAATTCGGATTCTTTGGCTTAATCCTGGGGGCAATAATGAATTTCGGTGTCTTCTGGTACAGCGATAAGATTGTCTTAAGGATGACACATGCAAAAGAGGCTGATCCTGTGCAATACAGCAGGCTTCATGACATTGTCTCAAGGATCTCAATAAGGGCAGGTATCCCAAAGCCAAAGGTTTATGTCGTTGACAATCCTACACTAAACGCGTTTGCAACTGGAAGGGGCCCAGGACATGCGGCTGTTGCAGTTCATACAGGAATGCTGCAGACAATGACTGATGAGGAGATGGAGGGTGTTTTGGGGCATGAGATAACGCATATAAGGAACAGGGATGTCCTGATAAGCACCGTTGCTGCTGTAATTGCAGGCTCGCTTTCGTATCTTACCTACCTACTGTGGTTTGGAGGGGATAGGGGGGATAGAAATTCAATTCTTACATTAATTGTTGTAATTCTTGCACCTATTGCAGCAATGCTGATACAGATGGCAATTTCCCGTTCAAGGGAATTTGTAGCAGATTCTGGAGGTGCTGACTTATCAAATCCTATATGGCTTGCGAGCGCACTTGGAAAGATTTCAAATTCGGTTGAAAGGAATCCGATGAGAGAAGGAAATCTTGCGACTGCGCATATGTACATAATAAATCCATTCAAGGATATAAAATTCGCATCTTTGTTCAGTACACATCCGCCCACAAACGAAAGAATTAGACGGCTTAGGGGGATGGTTTCCTGATATTTTTGTTGAATTAGAAAGTATATCGAAGATATACTTTATAATGTATCTGGAGAGACGATTCGACACCAAAGGTCTCGAAATTTCGACGGCTCTGCCGTCGAATCGAGGGCAAAGCCCTCGAACCGAAGTCTCTCCAGAATATATGTCTGAGAGCCCGATTGAGCCTTTGGCTCAATGGGCCCAATGAGAGCGAAGCTCTCATTCGGGCCAAAGGCTCTCAGCCACATAGCCAACAAATTTACTTCGTAAATTTCTTGTTATAAGAAGTAATTTCCTCATGAAAATCCAAAATAAAATCGTTATTCTGATAGCGGCAGCAGTTTTATCTCTATTATTTTGGGCTCCTTGGATTACGGACGATTATGCTATCAATAAAGTAGTTGAGAAATTAGGTGGTCCAGATGTTAGTTTTAATTATCTTGGTCAGAATATGGCTGTAAAAGATATTCCAAAGGAAGTTGGTTGGTTTCCTTTCGGGAGATATGTTACCTTTCCAAGTGAAGCAGGTTGGTTTGTAAGTTTTTATGGTAATGTATCACCATAATTCTGTTTTTTAAATACGAATTACCATACTTTATACCTTACATCGCTGGAAATCTCTGATTCTGGATGGAGTAGATATAATTGTCCCCTCCATACCACTTATAAAAGATGGCACGACTGCATACTAGAAGAAAGGGTAAATCGGGCTCAAAGCACCCGCAGAGATCATCGTCAGAGTGGGTAGTTTACTCTCCTGAAGAGATTGAGGAGATTATAGTAAAATTGACAAGGGATGGAAATTCGCAGAGTAAGATCGGCATAATCTTACGTGACCAGCATGGAATCCCGGCTGTCAAGCAGGTTACGGGAAATACAATTTCATACTTTATGAAGAAGAATAAATTGGATTCAAAGGTCCCTGAGGATCTTCAAAATCTGATCAAAAAAGTTATAAATCTGCAGAAACACCTCAGTCAGAACAAACGGGACATACACAACAAGAGAGGCCTGCAACTTATTGAGTCAAAAATATTAAGGCTTAGCAAATATTATAGGGGCGCAGGTAAACTTCCGGTAGATTGGAGATACGAACCTGAAAAGGCTGCTTTACTTACATAAGAATGAAACATGAAGCAATCCTTAAGACGGAGTCAAGGGATGCGAAGAGCATTGCGCAAGCACTAAGCAGGGACAATGTGGATCTTAATGGACTTAAGGTAACAACAGGGTATAAGGAAAATAAAAAAATTATCACTAAAGTGGAATCAAAAAATATGAAATCATTGCTATCTACGCTTGATGATATAATCTCGTGCCAGATAGTGGCAGAGGATGTAATATGGCAAAGAAGGTAAGTTCCCAAACCCTTTAGAACCCGAATCAGAGCCATTGGCTCTGATTGGGCCCAAAAATCCCATAGGGATTTTTCGGGAAGGGTTTGGATTCCCAAAAATTTATAATTGGGCCCAAAAATTCCAAATGAATTTTTCGGGTGATGGCGGAGACTTTAGGTCTCCGACAGACTCGATGCTCTGTAATTTTGATATGAATCTGCTTTGCAGATTCATAGTTACGAAACTCTAAAGAGTTTCGTATGATTACAGAGCAGTAAAAATTTTCCGAATTAAAATCCTACGGATTTTAATTTCTCAAAATTCACCCAAGGTGAATTTTCAGATAGGAAAATTTTCTTGAAATCCAAAGGATTTCGAGCTGATAAGGACAGGAACTGCCATTATGTGGCAGAGGATGTAATATGGCAAAGAAGGTAAGTTCATGGAGTCAGAAGTCTATGTACAGAATACTTGCTCCTGAGGATTTTGAATCTCAGGAGATAGGAACAACTATGTCTGGAGATCCAAAAAATCTCATCGGGAGGACTGTCAGTGTTTCTTTGAGGGATTTGACCGGCGACAAATCAAAGCAACACCTAAAAGTCATTTTTGAAATCAGTGATGTAAAGAACAATGAAGCACATACCAGATTTAGGGTATTTAAAACAGATTCTGGTTATCTGCGGTCAAAGATAAGGAAGGGGATGGGTAAGATTGATTACATAAATAGGTTTAATCTTGATAATTCTGGTGTTAAGATAAAGATCACCACCCTGACTAACCAAAACATCCAGACATCGCAGAAGAAGGATATAATTGCCAGGATTTCCAAGATTCTGGAGGCCCATAGGAATTCAAAACTCAATGACTTTGCCCAGGCAGTATTGTTTGGGAAATTGGGTAGTGAGATATACCAGGGTATAAAGACAATATGTCCAGTTCGAAGGGTTGAGGTGGAACAGGTTAAAATTCTTTCATAAGAAGCCAGACAAAAACCGATGCCGCGACAATGTCTGCAGTTGTTCCGGGATTAAGTTCATTATTTCCAGATCTCAATTCCCTATCGAATTCTTCAATGTTTTTTCTTCCTTCCAGAACGAGTTTTGCATTTGTTGAAACTTTTTTTGCTATTTCAAAACCAGCCTTTTTTGCAATTAGTGTATCTGGAAATTCTGATAGAATTCTAAGGTATGTTTTTGTTATTGCCTCCCTGATGTTTTTTGATCTCTTGTA
>JAKFXM010000202.1 GCA_021731385.1 Methanobacteriota archaeon | reverse complement strand
TTTCCCTTCCCCTTTTTTTAGATACTGATTCTCATAAGTCGTTGCTCCAAAAATATCTCTAACTGATTCATCTAGTATTTCCTCTAAAAAACTTTTAATATGATTTTCCTTCGGAAAATCATAGCTACGAAACTCTTTATCCGACACCTTTGGTGTCGGAGCTATGAATTTGCTATGCAAATTCATATTAGAGTTTCGTATAATTTCATTTTCCAAAAGGTTTCTTATCAATTTCGGTTTATAACTTGTATTTATAACCCAATCCTCCGTATGTGGTGGTTTTGGTAATGGCCCAATAAAATCAAATTCAATTTCAGTGAATGGTTTTATGAGAATATCTCCACTTTCATCTAAAAGATAGTCCTCTATTATGCCGGAATAGGGTATTACAGGTCTTATTGCATTATTGTTCTCATCCACTCCGAAGATACAAATTCTTTTTTCCTTCATTCTAGTTACATCTGTGATGATTAATCTTTTTCTCATAAATGTATCACCTCGACATTATCCCAATACTTCTTTAGGTATTCAGCTAATAATCTCCTATGGCAATTCATGGGTAATGACTCACTGCAAAGAAAGCAAGTATCTTTCTCAAAAAAGGATTTATCAAGTTTTTTAATAACTCTCCTTTCTTCGAGGAGATTTATATATTCATTAGCATAAACATCCCAGTTTTTTTCTTTTATATACCTGTCTCTGATTTCTTTTGTTGGTGCAAGAAACTCAAAATGATAGTAATCTATGCCGCATAATTCCTTTAAAAAATATTCAATATCCCCTCTTTTCGTAAATCCTGCTAATTGGGATGTATTATTTAATCTAACATCTACCAATTGCTGTATTTTATTTCTCTTCAATATTCCAAAGAACTCCTCTGCACCTTTCTTTGTAAAACCAATAGTGTAGATTTTCATGATGAATATACTGGAAGTATAACTTGTATCCTCTCCTTCTGCGCTTCTTCAATACTTCCATCTCTACGGATATGAAAAACAGATATATTTTTATTCAGTAAAGTTTGAGTAATCAGATGGTGTCTGTGACATTTGTTGGGGTCTTCCTCACTGCACATTATCAGTGTTTTGTTTTTCTTAGCAACATCAATTAATTCTGCAATTCCAATTTTATACCACTCTTTCTTCATAACACATTCATAGACTACTCTTCCATCTATATAGCAATCCCCATCCCTTGGTACTCCACCTAGAAGATTTCCAATTTGTTCATCTTCTATGAATACATATCTAATTCCCACTTTTTTAAGACCGTTCTCTATATTCTTTCTATTAAATTGTGGTGAATATCTGCTGAGGGGAATACTTCTTGCATCTACTACAATTTTAATTCTATTTTCATTCAATAATTTTAAGAAATCTTCAAATCCCATGGTGCTATGCCCTATTGTGTAGATCTCCATATTCTTTCGGTTGATTTTGAGATCATCTTATATTTATCTCAACCCCTCCATGAATTTCCCAATCCTCGCAAGGGCTTCGCTGATATTTTCTCTTGAGACAGAATATGAGCATCGGACATAACCCTCTCCGGAATCACCAAATGTGCTTCCCGGGACTACAGCAACCCTGCCTTCAAAAAGCAGTTTCTCTGCAAATTTCTCTGACTTCATTCCGGTTTCCTTTATATTCGGGAAGACATAGAATGCGCCCTTCGGCATTATGCAGGATATTCCCGGAATTTCATTTAATCCTTTGACAAGAAGTTTTCTCCTTCTGTCATATTCCCTGACCATATCCCTGACATAACTTTCATGTTCAAATGCATTTAATGCCGCATACTGTGCAATTGTCGGTGCGCAGAGCATCGTGTACTGATGGATCTTCATCATCGCTTCTATAATCTCCGAATTCCCGGTTGCATAACCCAATCTCCAGCCAGTGAATGCATAGGCCTTTGAAAATCCATTCAGCGTAATTGTCCTGTCCTCCATTCCGTTGAATGAACCTATGCTATAGTGCTTTTCATTGTCATAGATTAATTCCTCATAGATTTCATCAGAAATTACTATTAAATCATGCTCCATTGCGATATCCGCAATTTCCTCTAGATCTTTTTTCCGCAAAACGCTTCCAGTGGGATTGTTTGGTGATGCAATCAATATTGCTTTGGTCTTTTTTGTAATCCTCTTTTCTATTTCCTCCGGTTCAAGCCTGAATTCATTTTCCTCTCTTGTTGGAACAGGAACAGGATTTCCATAAGCGAACCAGATATTCGGCTTATAGGATACATAAGACGGCTCCGGAACAAGAATTTCCTCGCCGGGATTTAGAATTGCCCGGATTGCCAGGTCCAGAGCCTCACTTACACCAACAGTTATCAGGATTTCATTCTCAGGATTCCTTCTTATTCCATTTTTCTTCTTTAATTTCCCGGAAATTTTCTGCCTCAGTTCCAACAAGCCATAATTTGAGGTATAGGAGGTATGATCACTCTCAATTGCCCTGATTCCCGCATCTTTCAATGGCTCAGGAGTCGGGAAATCCGGCTCTCCGACGCCAAGGCTGACTACATCCTTGCTCTTCTGCACAAGTTCAAAGAATTTCCTGATTCCTGAGAATGGGATTTCTTGAACACGTTTTGAGATCATTTTATTGGAATTCCTATTTTGGCTGGTTCCCCTTTGCGATAAATTTTTGCTACTCATATTTTTTCTAAATTTCTCAATTCACATCTTTTAATTTTTATACTCACAATACCTAATATTTATCAGATGAGTAAGTCCTCCTGAAAGGATGATGGTGCTTTGAGTTGGGAGTTAAAATACCCAACGGCAATACCAAAAGGTATTGTGTACCTAGGACGAGTAAGGATGGCTTCATCCACTGTCTACTTTATTGAATAGTTCTTGTTTTTCTCTGAATTTATTTTGGATTATAGTGAAATATTTATCATCATTATATCTATATTTGTAACTAACCGCTCCACAGACAAAATCAACTGCCTGCAAACAAGGATCCTGTTCAGAATTTATATGTTTTATTCCTATTTCTTTAAGTTTTTCAAACATTTTTCTTATGTTCCAATCAATTTCCATTTTTCTAACCCCTGAATTCATTTATTATCTTAAGAATTTCATCATGGATTTTTCCATTCGTAGCAAGAATATCCCCTGATTTCAGATTGAATTCATTTCCCTCAAAGTCAGTTGCCATGCCGCATGCTTCCTTTACAATCAATGCCCCTGCAGAGACATCCCATAGATTAAGGTTTATCATCATAAAAGAGTCAATCCTTCCGCTTGCCACATAGCTCAATTCAAGGGCAGCAGCACCGATCTGCCTGACCTTTTCATTCATTGACTTCAGTTTTCCGAATACATCTATCATTAGCCTGATTGAATTGGAATCCCCTTTGTGGCAGAATGCTATGACGGAATTTCCCAATTCAGATTCCTTTGATACACTTATTTTTTTATTGTTAAGGTATGCCCCTTTACCACGCTCCGCAAAGAATAATTCCTTTGCAAATGGATAATACACGAC
>JAKFXM010000144.1 GCA_021731385.1 Methanobacteriota archaeon | reverse complement strand
ATCCACATCCAAGCTCGTATCGGCAGTGATAATCCTGCGCCTTGTGGACAATGGCAGTCTCGCGCTTACATCAAAAGCCCATGATGTGATTAATAATGTCACGGTCACCACTCTTTTGAACCAGAGCAGTTTATGGACATGGCCGGATACAAATGTGACACTCGCACATTTATTGAGTTTCACGTCAGGATTTTGGGATGAACCTGCATGTATTTATCTCCCAAACAGGGACTATGCAAATTGTGTAAAAAATATGTATGATTTAAATGATGGTAATACCACACCTGTAGGGAGTGAGTTTTATTATTCAGATTCTCATCTGCAAGCGGCAGGTTTAATGGCGATGGCATCTACTGACAAAGATTGGTCGAGCATTTTTGCGGATTTTCAGGAGCAGACAGGGCTATTCCCAAATTCGACTTACAACAAGCCATCAACAACCAATCCGCGTCTTGGATCTGGAATGACATGGACGGGTGAGGACTACCAGGCATTCCTGAAAGCATTATACAGGAACGAAAACCCCCATGGCGGGCAACTCTTGAGCAATGACACGTGGAACGAACTCTTTGCAAATCAACGGGGCACTGCGACAGTCGGCAAGTCTCCAATAGTCTCCAATCTGAGCGAGGACTGGGCCTATGGATTCGGTAACTGGCTGGAATGTCGGAATTCCTCTTACAACTGCGGACAGGGGCATCGTGACTCAAGCCCGGGAGCCTATGGCGCCTACCCGTTTATTGATTTTGACTACGGATACTTCGGCATTCTGGCCAGACAAAGCAATGAAACTGGCACCTTCCCTGAAGGTATCAATCTATTCCGTACTATTCAAAGCTACGCAAGCCAATGGTCCCAGATGGACTGCGACATCAACGGCTCAATAATTTGGGGCGGACTGGAACGAACATATCTTATTCACATTCCACCTTCGTATAATGAAACCAAATCAATGCCGCTTGTAATTGCGCTTCACGGAGGTGGAGGCACGGGTACAGGTATGAGGAATTTAACCCTTGGCGGTTTCAATACTCTGGCGGATAAAGACGGTTTTATTGTTGTTTATCCAGATGGTTATCAGAATAGTTGGGCTGACGGCCGCGGCGTTACTGAAGCAGATATAACTGGAGTGGATGATGTGGGGTTTATTTCAGCATTGATTGATAATTTATCAGGAAAATTCAATATAGATTTAAGAAAAGTATATTCTACCGGAATATCTAATGGTGGAATGATGACACAGAGATTGGGCTGTGAGCTTTCTGATAAAATTGCCGCTATTGCGCCGGTTGCTGGAAATATGCCAGAAAATTGGGCCTCCGCGTGTAATCCAACCAGGCCATTGCCTGTGTTGTATATTCATGGCAAAGATGATACCTGGGTCCCTTGGATTGGCGGTGATGTATATTCCCGAAGAATTACTACAACATTATTTTGGAATTGTGGAGATATTTCCGGGACTCAGGGTAGAGTTATTTCGGTGCCGAATGGTACTAACAGGTGGTTGGAAATAGACGGGTGTTCAACTTCGCCCATTAATTCGACTATTGATACGGTTGCTGATGGCACAAGTGTTATTAAGCATGTTTATGGCGGTTGTCAAAATAATACTGAGGTAATCCTCTATGAGATAAGTGGGGGTGGCCACACGTGGCCAGGAGGATTACAATATTTGCCCGAATGTGCTATTGGCAAGACAAGCCAGGATATAAATGCAACTGAGGTCATCTGGGATTTTTTCAAGAAGCATCCAATGTCGTCAGGTACAACCTCAACAACTACAACCAGCACCACAACAACCTCAACCACAATCCCTCTCTGCTCAGTAAAAGGCGATCAGCCACCATGCGATGGCTTGGTAGATGACTTTGAACTTCTTGAGTACATAAACAACTGGGCTAAGGGTCTTGTTCCGGACTTTGATTTGTTGGAGGTGATTAAGAACTGGGCAGGGGGATAATTTAACTTAGGATTATGATTATAATGTTCTCTGCTCACCTACCAACGCCTCAAAACTCAGATAGACATCATTCAGGGAGATTGTGAAATTCTTCTTCAATAACAATTTTTCTATATCAAAAAACCTTGGTTTTTCCTTGTGAAATTTTACTGAGATGTAAGCTCGTGCCCCGGAGATTTCAGAAATTCTTTTCATGTTAAGTATCGCATCCTTCAGACTGAGTCTGTCCTTCTTTGTTGCCTTGCACTCTATTACTACAATTTTACCATTCTTCATGCCAATAACATCGGGCGCAACAATGCTTCCACTTCCAGCGGCTCTCATTGCAGTCCAGCCATGTTCATAGAATTTATTGACTAATTCTCTCTCAAAATTAGCACCCTTTTCGTAGCGTGTCATCTTTAACGGGGCATTTCAACCCTTCGCTATCGCTTCCTTCATATACTTTTCTACCAGAATGCTCGGCGTCAGGCCTTTTCTTGTGCAGATCTGTGCAAATACCTTGTATGTTTCAGCATCTATTGAGAGTTCTACCTTTGCCTTTCCAAAACCTTTCGGTGGTGTTGACATAATTTCACCTCTGTTAGATATTAGTATGAAGAGAATATATGGTTATAACTACTCTAACTGTAATTTATTAACATTACCAAAAACAGGGCGTGGCTTTGAATTCTATTACCTCCTCACCAATCCAGTTCCTGAACTTTAGAAAGAAAAAGTGTTTGTATGTGGCTGAATTCCAAAGGAATGTGGCCGAGAGGTGAAACCTCTCGGACATATGTCAGAGCCCGATTGAGCCTAAAGGCTCAGCAACATTCCCAAAAAGAAATCTAATTTTGACAATGAAATGCAGTAAATGCAATGGCAATGCAGTTATCGAACTGAGATACTCTGGAGGATTCCTCTGCAAGAACTGTTTTATCAAACTTTTTGAGAAGAGGGTCAGAAGAACGATAAGAAATAATAAATTGCTCAGCACTGATGATAAAATTGCGGTGGCTGTTTCCGGAGGAAAGGACTCAGTAACCGCTATAAAGATACTCAAGGATATTTCAAAAAAGATTAATCCGAAATTCAGAGAATTTCGGAGCTTCGATTTTCCTTTGGAAAATCGAATTAATCGTGAAGTAATTGCCATAACAGTTGATGAGGGTATAAAAGGCTATAGAAAAGGCACATTGAAGGTTGCAAAATCAATGTGCAGGAAATTTGGCGTTAAACACCATATTTTTTCGTTTAAGGATGAGATTGGGCTGACATTGGATGAAATCGTCAAAAGGGCAAAAAAGGTAGATTCAACACCGCCATGCAGTTACTGCGGTGTCTTCAGGAGAGATATACTTAACAGAAAAGCAAGGGAACTTGGGATAACGAAACTTGCCACTGGCCATAATCTTGATGATGAGATTCAGGTTTCATTGATGAATTTCATAAGAGGCGATTTGAAAAGAATTGCACGAATGGGTGCAGAGGTTGGGGTTATAAGGGGCGAAAAATTCGTGCAGAGGATAAAACCACTCAGCGAATGCCCTGAGAGCTGTCT
>JAKFXM010000036.1 GCA_021731385.1 Methanobacteriota archaeon | reverse complement strand
GCTCTTGCATGATTTTTTGCATTCTTCCTTTGTATCACAAAACAATGTTCCAAGTATACCACAAGACTCAGAGGGTATAGTTGAGCACCAATCAGTCTTACATTCATCTTCACAATTTTTGCTAACCGCAGCGAGCTTATCGCTTCTGTAAGTTGTCCTTAATCCACATGCCCTTGCACATTCCTTTTTGCATTCATCATCCCCTGCAGCCCCTTTGCAATTTACAATTGGTGTGCAACCATCCTTGCAGGGAAAAACACAGGTTTTTGAGCCATATGCTACTGCCGAAGGTAAAGTTGTAGTTGTAGTCGAGCCTGATGGAAGATCAGAACAACAACATGTCTGCGGGGATGGACAATCTTGGTCGTCTTTGTCGACTTCGGTTATGAGGCAAAGACCAGATGGTGAACACCTCCATGATGCATATCCCCCACAGGCTGAAGCACATTCTGGATATGATGGTACTGTTGCTGTCACAGTTGCTGTTGCAGTTCCGCTGATAGTTCCACTTGATGCTGCTATTGTGGTCGTGCCAGTTGCTACTGCTGTGAACACGCCCGTGGTGGGATCAATAATTCCCACGCCTGTGTCGCTGCTGCTCCAGGTTATTGTTATTCCGGTCATTGTATCACCGAACTGATCCTTGGGTTCTGCGTCAAAGTCGTGAGTGTCTCCCACAACTAATGATATTGATGAAGGATCAATTGCTATGCTGGTCAATACAGGCACAGGATCTTTGCAACAACATTCATGACCCATTCCACAATCTTGTGGACCTAGTCCTTCATCAAACTCGCCAAGGCCTATCTGGCAAATGCCAGATCCCTTACAGATAAAGTCAGAATACCCTTTGTCTTCACAGGCTATATCACATTGTGTCCCTGGCGGAGGTGGTATTGCTGTCACAGTTGCTGTTGCAGTTCCGCTGACAGTTCCACTTGATGCAGTTATTGTGATAGGCCCACCAACTGCTACTGCTGTGAATACACCTGTGCTGGAATCGATAGTTCCCACACCCGTGTTGCTGCTGCTCCATGTTATCGTTATTCCAGTCATTGGATTACCAAACTGATCCTTGGGCGATGCAGTAAAGGTTTGAGTGCCGCCCACAGCTACTGTTGCTGCTGAAGGAGAAACTGTTATGGTGGTCAATACAGGTGCAGGACAACCAGCACAACAACAAGTCCATGCAAAACCGCAATCTCGTTGTCCTGCGTCATAGTCAGGTAGAAAGCAAGTTCCAACTATCGCACAGCTTGCTGAGGAACATCCCGCTGTGTTGCATGTGTCTTGGCATACGGGCTCAGCAGGTAATTGCGCCAATACCCCCGAATTCATTAATATTCCAACAATCAGAAAAACTGCCAATAAGATAAATGGATTGAATTTCATTTTTATGTCTATATTTCAATAATTTATTAGTAAATGAAATTTAAGTCTAAGATTCCTGCCAATGTCGATCCTATTGAATTGGCTGATAGGATTAAGGGTAATTTGACTACAAGAGTCTTGAAGGATTTGGAAGGGGTGAAGAGGGCTAAAGTTCAGAGGGTAAAGCGATTTTAATTGTTTTTAGCCTGTATTTTGACAAAAGATTGTTTATCATATCTTCCTTATTTTTTAGATGTTTTCGGTTATATGTCACCAAGTAGTCTATCCCAAATATACTTGTGATGACAGTGAGGATTGCATCTTCGTCCTTTACTCCATTCTTTACCAAATCTTTATTTAATGATTTGTTACCCGAATTAGAAAGTATAACTTTCTAATTGGGCACAAAAATTTTGCAACGCAAAATTTTTCTTGTCAACGCCTAATTCCTCAATTCTGGCCTCTAGCATCCTTGCCGTTATAATTTTGTCAGAATAGAGTTCATAGAACTTCCTTATTTCTTCCACCAACTCTTTATAATTCCACCTCAAAACGAGATCAAGTAAAGCATATGGTGTGTATACCTCAAACTCTCCAATTTCTATCCGGCTAATGAAATCTAAACCCTCTTTATCCCATATACTGACTGTTACAACATCCAGATCAATCAGGATTTTCTTTTTCTTCATATTTCTTTATTTAAGGGTTTCAGAATTTTACTGAAACAACCAAAAAACCGCCAGCAGGACAGATGGATTGAATTTCATTCTTTCCTTGTTTTGATGAAAGCCGTAGGGTTACAGGTATAAACATTAATCCCATCAACTTTTGTGAAATCTACATCCGTTGTTACAATATTCTTGATGCCCAGAGATAGCATGGTTGCTAAATGAATTGCATCTCTTGGCAAAAGGGAATATTTTTCTATAAAATCTAATGCCTTGAATGTCATTTCAGTTCTGACTTCAACAAAGACAACATTAGGAAGTAAAACCAAATCTCTTGTAGCATTCTTCAGCAAAGGAGCGTATTTATTGATTATAGTTGAATCTCCCCTTAGTTTATCGAGCCATTTATCAGAAAAGTCGTTTATAAGATTTGCTCTCAGTAAACCATACCAGATCTCATCTAAGGCAAGATTTGAAATTATTGAGGGTATGTTCTCCTTTTGTAATCTCCTACTGAAATTCGCACATTTCTCAGAATACCTTGCACCTTCTATGGAAAAATTAAGTACAAAACTTGTGTCCCAGTAAATGACCTCTGGAAGTTCAGCGTTAAAATCCAATATGTTTGCCTGCATCTTCAAAGCCTTTTTCTTTCAACATTTTCTCAACATCAAAACCCTTTAATTTTATGATACCTATAAGATCTTCCAAGTGGCTTGCTCTTTTTTCAACGCCGAATACAATGACCTTTGTGGTTTTACTCAATTCTTCCGGTATCCATTTATATATCTGCTTCTCCATTATTTCACCCCTATTAAACTTTTACCTTTATCCTAATAAAAGCCGTATTCTGCACTGACAATTCCTGCACCAACAATCACTAAAACCGCCAATAATATGTATGGATTGAATTTCATTCTTTCAATGGTTTATATAATTTGATCCAATTGACTCTTTCAAAGTCGGAATCATTTGAGGCTAAATTTGTAATGTTGTGAGTTTTCATAACAGTGAGATTAATTGCATCTGCGGGTAATAATGAATAATTCCTTGAGAACTTTATTACTAACGATAATTTGTCAGTAGTTATTAGGTTTAGGTTATCTATCTGAAATATCTTCAGAACTGGTTCAGGATCTATCGCAGATATTATATCGGATTCTGCTTGTAAATATCATTAAACCCCCCACCTACAGTATAATTTTTGATAACCTTAGCCTTAATGAAGTTGAAGAAGGTCTCATCAAAAACAGTTAGGTTAAAAAATCCAATGATTGAACCTTGTTCTACTCGCTTTAAGAAAGAATTCACTGATCTAACGTATCTAGGATCGTCAACTAGTAGATAGTCCGCTAAATACCTTTAATTATATTTTTAACGGATCGCCATAACACCACGCGAACGGTTTTGAGTTCTCGTTGTATTTTTTGATATAACTCAATATCTTTACGCTTAGATCGGGGGT
>JAKFXM010000224.1 GCA_021731385.1 Methanobacteriota archaeon | reverse complement strand
TCCTTTACTCTGTCAAAGAAGCCGGATTTTTTAGATTTTATGAAAAATATTTTTCCAGATTTGCTGCAAACAGGGTATGCCTTATTCTCTACCAAAATTTTTATTATTTCACATTTTTCTTCCGGAATAGATACTTTCCCGATCTTGTCATCCATTCTCTCACTCACAGAATAAATTCCCTTGGATCAGCAATCTCCCCCTTTATCGCAGAAGCAGCAACTGTTGCGGGAGAAGCAAGATATATAAATGCGTTGGCATTCCCCATTCTGCCCTTGAAATTCCTGTTTGCTGTTGATATTACATTCTCACCGTCTGCTGGAATTCCATTATGAGTCCCAACGCAGGGACCGCAGCCGGGGGTTACAACAGCAGCTCCGGATTCAACAAGTATCTGGATTATCCCTTTTCGCATAGCATCCAGATAAATGTCTCTTGATGCGGGCGCCACAATAAATCGAACATCTTTGTTGACCTTTTTACCTTTCAGAATTTCTGCCGCAATTTTAAGGTCTTCAAGCCTTCCGTTTGTGCATGTTCCAAGATATGCCTCATGTACCGGCGTTCCCTCAACCTCTGAAATTCCGCAGGTATTGTCAACCCTGTGCGGCTTTGCGACCTGCGGTTCAATATCGGAGGCACTAAATTCAAGTATCTTTGCGAAGTTTGCATCCTTGTCGTTTTTCACCACAACAGGTTTTCTCTTTGAATGCCCCCTGACCCAGTTCAGGGTCTTCTCGTCCGCTTCAATTAATCCCGTCTTTGCGCCCATCTCGACCGCCATATTGGTTATTGTCATCCGCGCATCAACACTTAAAGCTGAGATCGCCTCGCCGGAAAATTCCGCAGCCATGTATGTAGCCCCGTCAGCCATAACCTTTCCTGTCAGATATAAAATTACATCCTTAGAGTAAACGCCTTTTGGCAGTTTTCCATTTACTATGAATTTTATAGTCTCAGGAATCTTAAACCATAGCTTCCCTGAGGCAAAAACTGCTGCAATGTCCGTACTCCCAATTCCTGTTGAAAATGCACCCAATGCCCCGTAGGTGCAGGTATGCGAATCAGCCCCAACCACAAGGTCTCCAGGAACAACATGCCCCTGTTCAACCATCAGTAGATGGCAGACACCGCAGCCAATATCATAGAAATATCTAATGTCCTTTTCCCTTGCAAAATCCCGCATCATCTTATGCAATCTTGATACACCTTCATTCGGGCTTGGAGCACTGTGGTCTATGACAAACGCTACCTTATCGCCGTTCCAGACATCCCTGACATTCATATTCCTGAATGAATTTATTGCAAGTGGGGTTGTACCATCCTGACCCATTGCAAAGTCCACATCGGCAACAACAATTTCACCAGCGTATGCATCCTTCCCGGAATGACTGCTCAAGATTTTTTCAGATATTGTCTTTCCCATCTTTACAACCTTTTTCTTTCTTTTCAAAAGAAAGAACCCGAAAAATCGCTTTGCGATTTTTGGGTGTGGCGGAGAACCAAAGGTTCTCCGACATATATCTGAGCGATTTCATCGCTCAGCTATACCCAATTTCGCCTGCGAAATTCGGGAAACGCCGGCGAAAAAGAAAGAAAGGAATTTTCGTGTTGGAAAATTCAATTGAATTTAATTTAGTGATTGAAATTTAATGTGCAATATGACCCGTCTTTAGATGTGTCTAAGCCCGAATCAGAGCCGAATGCAAATCCGGGTCCAGAAGGTTGTGACAAGTACCTCTCCCGTGCTTTCTTAATCGTTCCCGAAATTCCCAAAACATTAAATATTACCTTATGCCCATTTATACCTTCGACAAGTGCCAAAGAAGTCCTTACCGTATCAACACCCCTGTGATTTGCCTTCAGAATCCCTTTCTGCTTTTTCTCATCCCAGTCCATTACCCACAAACTTGTCCTGCTTGCGCCCATTTCTCCAAAAAAATTCAGGATTGAATTCCATACAGCCTTGACTACGTCATTTCTTGAAAACCCTGAGTCGCTTATGGATTCGAATGCTATGTACCTGTTCCTTTCTTTTAATGTTGGAAGAATTGGTTTTGGCATCTTAATGTAATCTCAGATAAGAATTGGATGGCAGGGTTATAAATCGGTGGATTTTGAAGTAATAGTGGAGAATTCTTTTAGGGGAATAAGTGGCGGTGGTTGGATATTTCTATGCCGAAGGCGGGACTTGAACCCGCGACTTCCACGTATCCCAGAATCCTTTTCCTCTCAAAAAGAAAAGGAGGTTTAGTGTGGAATT
Source organism: Methanobacteriota archaeon (assembly GCA_021731385.1). Taxonomy (GTDB): domain Archaea; phylum Altiarchaeota; class Altiarchaeia; order IMC4; family QMZM01; genus JAKFXM01. The sequence continues at coordinate 1,254 of JAKFXM010000224.1, read as the reverse complement.
CATAGAGTGCTGTGAATTTTTTTCTTATGAGCGTGGCACTCTAACCAATCTGAGCTACTTCGGCAACTTGGGATTTAAATCCGTAAGTTATATATTTCAAATCCGAAATAAATAATCCACCCGCCTTAGCGTAGCCTGGTTAACGCGTCTGGCTGTAGTTTGGTTTGAGGACATAGTCCTCAAAACTTCGATTCGAGACCTTTGGTCTCGAAATTTCGACGGCAGAGCCGTCGAATCGACAGCTTCGCTGTCGAATTGTCTTTAGAGTGTGGAGTGCATAATTCCGAATTCCAAATTCGACATTCTACATTCTAAATAAGACGCAAGCGGCTACCGGAAGATCCCCGGTTCAAATCCGGGAGGCGGGACATTTGCCCCGATGGTGTAGTGGCCTATCATGTAAGCCTGTCGAGCTTACGACTCGGGTTCAAATCCCGATCGGGGCGTGATTTCTTTTTACTCCTTTAAAAATTCCTTTAATATCTTCCTGCCGACATACAAATTGAATCTTTCTTCAGTTCTTCTTAAGTTTGTCTTCACCCAATTCTCTTTCTTTACCTTTCTATTCGTTGGGTGAATATTTCAGAACTCGCAAAACAAAGCAATTTAACCAGTATTAGCCCAATTATCTATTGCTTCTAATAGATCAAAATCACCCACTAGCTCTTGGACCCAGAGATTAATGTAATCTAATAGTTCAAAATCACTTATTTCTCCATCATCATCTTTGTCTGCTTTATATCCAATCTGGAGCGTATTAATTCCAATTATATCTATTGTCATGGGATTACCCTCAAAACTGTATAATACAAAACCAGAAAAACCTACAGTTCCTGTTGCATTGCCCGGTACATTCATATTATATGTTAAATTTCTTGTGTAAAATGCGTCACTGAACAAAACCCACCTAATTTCTCCAGTTTCAGAAGTAAAATCATCCTTGATCGGATTTGACGATGTCAGATTCCATCCCCTTGGCGCATATTCCTTGATAATTACACTATTTGGCTTGCTTGATTCATTAAGGATAACAAGATTTAGAGAAACAGTTAAATTAGCATTTGGCAGTGCTATTGATGGTAGGATTCTGGTCACTGATACAGATGGTTGAATTGTTAAATTTGTAGGGATAGTCGTTGTAGTAGTTGATGATGTTGTTGTACTTGTTGATGTGGTTGCTGGAATTGTTGTTGATGTGGTTATGGTCGTTGTAGTAGTTGATGATGTTGTTGTACTTGTTGATGTGGTTGCTGG
>JAKFXM010000152.1 GCA_021731385.1 Methanobacteriota archaeon | reverse complement strand
TGATTAAAGAGCATCTGTTCGATTTCTAAAATATCCGTAGTGCTAAGCTCCTTTAGTGGATAGTCTAAAACAAGTCTAAGAGGGTGATTATTTGCATAATTAAGCAATTTCTTCAGGTCATATCTGATGAACTTCATCTCACAATAACCAAATAACGCCTTACATTTATCTACAGAAGAAATCTTCTCGCTAATATTCTTATAGGGATAACCAAGACAGAAATAAATCCTGTGCGTGTTTACTGCATTTTTCAAGAAGGATAGAGAAATATCAAATCCTTCCTGTTCTTGCGAATATAGAAATAACGGATTACTACATGGATTAAATAAGATAAAATTTTTAGAGAGGATGTTCGGATGTTTAGTATTGTTGGGCATATATAAGATTACCTATCTATTAAAAAAATGCCTTTTTATCAGAATTCGATAGAAAATGGTTATATGGGACAAGGGAAAATATAGTCCTTATAAGATATGATATAAAAAGGAGGTAAAAAAATGGTAGAGAAATCGATGGCATCCTCCAGTTTAGTGGAGGTAGTGGATAGAATATTGGACAAAGGTGTTGTAATAGATGCTTGGGTGCGTGTTTCCCTAGTAGGGATAGAGTTACTAGCTATTGAAGCACGTGTTGTGATTGCATCTGTTGAGACATACCTGAAGTATGCAGAGGCTGTAGGTCTAACTGTTTCAGCAGCAGCTTAATCTGTATTAGCTCTTCAGACTGAGATACCTTTAGTCTGAAGGGTTTTTATTTTTTTTCTGGTTTGTAATTTTAGTCTTTAAAAGGAGGTGAATAAAATGGGTATGGTTGATGAAATGAAAAGTCTTAGGGAAAATATAGATATTGCACAGGCAGATAGAATGGAATGTATTTCAAATCTAAGAAATGAAACACAGGGGATGTTAAAGGAATTCGGTAAAGAGCGTAAAGAAATGGGTAATCTTCTAAGAAAGGATTTGGAAGATTATGTAGTGAATATTAAAAAAGATGTAAAAAGTATGCTTTTTGACTATAGAAGTGAAATTAAAGCAATGCACGAGGTATGGGTTGGGAAAAAAGAGAAAAGGAAGAAGATCGAGGAGGAAGAGGTAGTTGAAAAGGGTAAAAAGAAGAAGGGTAAAAAGGATTAGAGGGGGGATAAATAATGCCCGATAATTCCATTGAGGTTCTTATGCCGGTATCCCAGGATGGTTTTGTAGAAACCCCATATATAAAAAGTCTGAAAGAGAGGGCTTTGAGATACCTAGGGTTGAATTACCCGGTTCATCTGAGCGGTCCAACTGGATGCGGCAAGACTACATTGGCATTGCATCTTGCAAACAGTCGTGGTAGGCCCATGGTGTTGATAAATGGGGATGAGGAGGTTGGTAATCGCTCATTCATTGGGGGAGAGCACGGGTATAGGAAAAAACTGCTTGTTGACAGATTTGTATCCAGGGTATTGAAACAGGAGGAGAGTATGACCAAGACATGGCAGGATGAAAGACTTACTACTGCCTGTAAATACGGTTTTACATTGGTTTATAATGAATTTACAAGGTCAAAACCCGAGGTAAATAATGTGCTCCTTCCTGTTCTTGAAGAACGTATACTTTCCTTACCTAGTGGTGCGTTTGGTGAAGATTACATCAAAGTGCATGAAAATTTTTCTGCTATCTTTACATCAAATCCTGAAGAGTATGTAGGTGTTTATAGAAGCCAGGATGCACTTTTAGACAGGATGATTACATTAAATCTTGATCATTATGATGAAGAAAGTGAAATTGCCATAACTGTAGCAAGGTCTGGTTTAGAGCAGGACAATGCTAAAAGGATAGTAAAACTAGTAAGAAGGCTTCGCGAATCGGGTTTTTGTGAATCTATTCCAACAGTGCGGGCATGTATTGTGGTTGCTAAGGTACTTAAACAAACGGATTCAGATTTAGGTAATAAAATATTCTATGAAACATGCGGTGATGTTCTTCTGCCTAAGATAGGGAAGAAGGATAGATCCAATGACCCAAAGATTATTTTAGATGATATACTTGCTGCAGAGGGTCTGCATTGTTTACCAACAACAAAAAAAGCAAAGAAAGAACAATTTTCAGGTATTGATAGAGGAATAGATAAGGAAATGATATTGAAATTAGAAAGTTATAAATAACTCAAAAATGGAATATGCTTGTGGATTTTGTAAAGGAACGGGGAAGGACCCATTTCATCTGCTTTCTTATCTTTCTACATGCCAGGTTTGCAATGGCAGAAAGAGGATAGTGATTGAAGGCAATGCTATAAGATGTTCCTCCTGTGGAGGAAATGGAAGGGAAAAATTTGATAGCAGAATAACCTGCCTTGCATGTAGAGGAAGGGGAAGGATAGCAGTAGAAAGCCCACAAAGATGTGATACATGCAAAGGAACAGGCAGAGCAAAGGAGAGTAAACTAACATGTTTAAAATGCCATGGTTATGGTTTTATTAAGAAATGAAGTTAGGGGATAAGGAAATAAAAACAGGATTAGAGATTGCAAGAGAAGGACAGAAGGCTGTTTCAATAGTTGAGAAAATAGAGGAAGGGATTAGAAAAATGCTAATAGAGAAATTCGGTTATATACTGTCTCCTTATGAAATTGGACAGATCACAGGAAGAGAGAAGGATAGGGGTAAAAGAAGAGAGGACGCTATAACGAGGTCCCAGTGGAACATTATGCGTTCAAAAGAAAGGGCAATGCTTAGGGGAAAGATAAGCAGGGATATTCAGGAAGGTAAATTATTCGAAAAAGAATTAGTCCACAAGAAAAATTTCCTGAAAGGAAATTTTTGTGCCCAATCAGAACCGTTAGGTTCTGATTCGGGTGAAAGGAAAACCTCAAGTGATGTATCATCCACGCATCAATCTGGGATTAATATCAAAAGAATATCTCTTGGATATTAATCCGAGAGCATAGCTCTCGGAGCTTCGATGTATCTGGAGAGACACGGTCTCTCCAGAATATATGTCGGAGAAGCAAAGCTTCTCCGCCACACACCTTTGGTGTCGAATTATCCGAGGCTTTGCCTCGGAGCTTCGAGACCTTTGGTCTCGAATTATCCGAAACTTCGTTTCGGAGCTTCGACGGCAACGCCGTCGAATTAAATTATGGTGAGAATATGGGTAGGGGATGTTATTTTTATTGTGTCATTGAATCGAAAAAATACTGTAATTTTGGTAGGATAGGAATCAATGGAAATGAGGTCTATACCGTAAACTATAAGGACTTAGGTGGGGTGATTAGTAACTCTATAGAAAGTAAACCTGTTGAGGTTCTTAAGGAAGGAATAACACATCAAAAGGTAGTAGAGGATGTAATGAAGAAATTCCCTGTTATACCTATGCGTTTTGGGCAGGTTCCGAAAAATGAGGATGATGTGAAGGGGTTTTTGTTGGAGAATTATGATAAACTGAAGAAATTATTTAGAAAGATAGAAAATAAGGTAGAATTGGGGGTTAAAGCAACTTGGAAGATGGACAAAATAATGAGAGGGATAGTAAACTCAAATGATCGTATAAGAATACTTCAAAAGCAAATAAG
>JAKFXM010000101.1 GCA_021731385.1 Methanobacteriota archaeon | reverse complement strand
GTTCTGATTGGGCCCGAATTTCACTGGGTGAAATTGGGCCCGAATTAGCCTTTAGGCTAATTGGGCCCAAAAATTTGCAATGCAAATTTTTCGGGCCCAAAAACTGCTTTGCAGTTTTTCGGGCACAAAAATTTCCTGAACGGAAATTTTTCTTGTCCCATTTAATTCTGTTTAATACATCCTTCTCCATGACCTCTTTTCTAAAGAGCCCTTTCATCCTTAAAATTAAATCTGCATGAATAACCAAACGGGCATCCCCCGCAAACGGGTTTCGTCCTGCAGTTCTTTTTTCCAAGTTCAACAATCAATGCGTGAAATTCCTTGTATATCCCAAGATTTTCGGGGAGATTATTCTCAAAAAATTTCTTGAGACTTTCATAGTCAATTCCATTATCAATCACCCCAAGTCTGCTGAAAATCCTTTTGGTATATGCATCAACAACGAAAGAGGGCTTATGGGCAGCATATAGGACTATTGAATCTGCAGTCTCGGGGCCGATGCCCCAGATTGAGAGAAGATCCTTTCTGAGTTTGTTCTTTGGCTGGTTCAGAAGGAGATTTAAATCCCCGCCGTAATTTTTGTATAAAAAGTTCACAAACTCTTTAAGTTTTCGGGATTTTGCATTGTAATAACCCGCCGATTTTATCAGTTTTTTCAGTTGATTTTGACGGGTATTTTTTATTCCTGCAGGATTCAGGATTTTTTCCGCTTTCAGATTTTCAATCGCAATCTCGACATTTTTCCATGCCGCTGCCTGAGTGAGTATCGCCCCGATAATGACTTCAAATTCCGTTTCTGCAGGCCACCAGTACTGCTTACCAAGGTGTTTAAGCAGTCTTTCATAGATTTCGATAAGGTCTCTACTCTTCATCTGTCCAGTAATCTCAGAATTTCATTTGCGAATTTTCCAGCTTCCCGGGGGCCCTCTGCGGTTACAATTTTGCCATCAACAACAACATCCTGCTTTATGTAATTTGCGCCCTTGTCCTTTAATACCCTTATTGCATCCGGACTTGTAAAGACTGTTGCATTCTTTCCCTTTAGAATTCCTGCATTTGCGAGGACTGCGCCAGAGAGGCAGATTGCAGCTATGACCCTGCCACCTTCATATGCCTGTTTTATCATATCCAAAACCCTCTGATTATTCCACAGGTATCCTGGAGAACCTGAGCCCCCAGGAACCACTACTGCATCATAATCATCTACATTCACATCATCAATCAGCAAATCAGGTGTTGCAGTTGTACCAAGCATTCCTTTTGCCTGGCCGGATTGCAGTCCTGCTACAGTAACAGAAACACCGGCAGATTCTAATATCTCCTTTGGCACCTTAAACTCTTCATCCCTGAAATCCTTCGGCATCAGGATAATTAGGGCTTTCATTTTTTTAACCGGGTGAAATCATCCGAGGCTTCGCCTCGGAGTTTCAACGGCTTTGCCGTTGAATCAGACCAGCCTTATCGTATCCAAATTCTGCGGTGCGCTTGCATCAAAATCGAACATCTCATGCAGGGTCATGGCAAGATTTGTTGCCTTCTTCTCCTCTCCATGGACTACAATCGCCCTCCTCGGTTTTGGGTATATCTTTTTTGAATAACCGAGCAGTTGCCTCCTGTCTGCATGACCTGAAAAACCATCTATCGTCCTTACCTGCATATTTATCTTTAGTGCAGTCGTCTTTCCGTTTTTATCTATTGCTATCTCTGACATGCCGTTCTGTATTCGCCTTCCCAAAGAACCTTCTGCCTGATAACCTACAAATGCCAGTGTATTATTTGGATCCACTGCAAAATTCCTGAAATACTCCACCGAGGGACCGCCAGTCATCATACCTGATGTTGCAAGTATGACGCAGGGTTCCTTGCTTTCAATTAGGTCCTTCCTCTTTTTTGGCTCAACCCTTTCAAATGTGTCTGCAAGGAAGGGATTATAGCCATTAAAGATTCTATGGCGAATCTGTCTCTTAAGATACTCGGGGTAGGATGTGTGGATTGCAGTAGCCTCCCATATCATTCCATCAAGGAATACGGGAATTTCGAGTTCTTCGTATCTGTAATAGTTTTCCAGAACCATCATAACTTCCTGCGACCTTCCAACAGAAAAGACGGGAATAAGAACCTTGCCTTTATTCTTTACAGTATCCTGAATTGCATGAATTAGGGATCTTTCTGCATCCTTTCTGTGTGGTTGTATGTCGTATCTGCCACCATAGGTACTCTCTATCACGAATGTTTCAACCCTTGGAAATTCATAATCCGCTGCCTCCAAAAGACGGGTATCGCCAAATTTGAAATCACTTGTATAAACAAGATTATGAAGGCCCTCACCAATATGCAGATGCACTACCGAGGACCCTATTATGTGGCCCGAGTTATATAGTGTTATTCGTATATCCGGGGTTATATCTGCCACCTCCTGGAATTCAAGCGGAACAATATGCTTTAGCATGTTCCTGATTTCCTTTGATGTAAATGGTAATTCTCTATCCTCCCTTTCTCCGATTTCCACTGCATCCATCTGCAAAAGTGTCATCAAATCCCTCGTCGGTTCTGTACAATATACCGGGCCGTCATAGCCGTATTTATAGAGATATGGCAGAAACCCGCAGTGGTCAAGATGCGCATGGGAGATTATAACTGCATCAAGTCTTTCTATTTCCAATTTTGATGCCCTGAAATCCGGAAATCTATCGCTCTCCGTAGCGGCGACATTTATTCCACAATCAATGAATACATTACTCTCCGGTGTTTGCAGAAGCATACAGGACCTTCCAACCTCTCTAGCCCCGCCAAGGGGTGTAAGTCTTATCCAGTCGCATGTCGCATCGGGTTTCCTGTAGATCTTTCTACCCACCTTTTGCAGTATCTTCTGCCTTTCCTCACTACTATCATAAAGAATCTTTCTTATCCCTCTTATTGTATCTGACTCTATAGGGGATTTTCGTACTAATTTCGGGATCCAGTTTGTCCTCTTCGTTATTTCATCAAGGGTTATGCCCCGTTTGCCTATAACCAGACCCAATTTCTCAGCCTCTATATAAACCTCCTCAAAATTTGGATCAAAGCTTATATCCACTATGTTGGCATCATTGGGAATTATTTCTTCAATTATCTTCTTTGAATCGGTTGGATCCATAAGTTTTTCCGGAACCGACCTGAAGATAACCTTCTTTTTAAGAATAGTTGCCAAATTTCTTATTTCCTCATTGTGGTCCACAAAGAAAGACAGGTCATCTGTGTATATAACAACCTTTGGTCCTTCCAGTTCAACCCTGGCTATTTTGCCCTTGGGGGCGTTTTCCTCTATAAGTTGTTTTATTTCCTTAAATTCCAAAGAACTCACCTTTAACAAGAAATTACGGCAATTGTATGTATTTAGCTATAGCAAATGACATAAATACTTGGTCTTATATTTTTCAATTATTCGAAAGCTTTGCTTTCGAAGCTATGATTTTGCTGTGCAAAATCATATTAAACTAAAATTATGTCATTTGCTAGTTGTAACAGACATTAAATATTCAGAAATTAATGTCTGTTACTATAATTGTTTATC
>JAKFXM010000025.1 GCA_021731385.1 Methanobacteriota archaeon | reverse complement strand
AGATATATGATGCAAATTCATACACAATTTCATGCATTGTTGCAGAGAATGGCGGGGTTCCTTTGAATTTCGGTATATACAAAGACAAAAAGGAGGAGATAAGAGAGGGTATAAAAAAGGCAATGAAATCCGATGTCATAGTCCTCTCGGGGGGCAGTTCAGCCGGTGAGATGGACATTCTTTTTGATGTTGTCGAAAGCATTGGCAGGGTTCTCTTCCACGGCATTGCAGTAAAACCCGGAAAGCCAACCCTCTGCGGAATTGTGGAGGAAAAATTGATACTTGGTATGCCTGGCTATCCCACATCCTGTCTGATAAACTCCTACATTTTTATGGCGCCATTAGTCAGAAGAATGGCAAGGCTTCCAAAAAAAGACCAATGCATTGTAAATGCAAAAATTTCAAGAAGAGTGGTATCGACACCGGGAAGGCACCATTATCTCACAATAAAAATCAAAAACGGGAATGCAATTCCCGTATTCAAGGAATCCGGCTCAATAACGAGCATGAGCAGGGCTGACGGATATATTGAAATTCCCCCGGAGGTTGACCTTGTGGAAAAGGGCGAAATTGTGGAAGTCCGGTTATTTTAATATAAGCGAACATAGAACTCACTCAACACTGCAAACAGGACATGCAATATTCAGAACCTGCTCCTCCTTGCTGCCATATCTGTAGATTGTAATCCCCTTGCACTTTAGTTTGTGTGCAAGAAGATATGCCTTTTCAACATCCCGTATTGTCGCACTTGCTGGGAAATTTATCGTCTTTGAAACTGCATTGTCAGTATACTTCTGGAAAACCGCCTGCATGCGGACATGCCACTCCGGGCTTATGTCATGAGAAGTTACAAAAACCCGTCTCACATCCTTTGGAATTTCATCTATTCCCCGGATTGAACCCCTCATCGCAATCTTTCTCATCAATTCCTCGCTGTAGAAATTTCTCTCCCGTGCTATCTCCTCAAAAACAGGATTTACCTCGATGAGTTCTGTATTCAGGACGTGCCTTACAAATGAGACTGCAAACAAAGGCTCGATTCCTGAAGAGCAGTTTGCGATTATGCTTATGCTTCCTGTCGGTGCTATTGATGTTGTTGTTGCATTTCTCAGTCTCAGTGTAGAGTGATAAATGCTCTTTTCGAAATTCGGGAAAACACCCCTTTCCTTTGCAAGTTCCATTGACTCCTCTCTTGATTTCTCCTGAATGAATTTCATCATTTTTTCAGCAATTTCTATCGCTTTTTTTGAATTATACGGGATTTTTAATCTAACCAGGAGGTCTGCAAAACCCATAATCCCCAAACCGATTTTTCTGTTACCCTTTGTCATTTCCTCTATCCCCCTTAGGGGATATTTATTCTTGTCTATCACATTGTCTAAAAAATGGACTGCAATTTTAATAACCTCTTCTAATTTTTTCCAATTTATCTTTTCATAATCAACCATCCTTGAGAGATTGATTGAGCCTAAATTGCAGCTCTCATAAGGGAGAAGCGGGAGTTCACCACATGGATTTGTAGATTCTATCTCTCCGAGTTTTGGAGTTGGATTCCTCCTGTTTATCTCGTCAATAAATATGATTCCCGGATCGCCACTCTTCCAGGCCATTGTCACTATGAGGTCAAACACCCGCCTTGCCGGCAATCTTCTGACTACCTTTCTGTTTCTTGGATTTATCAGTTCATAGCCCTTATTCCTTCTGACAGCATCCATGAATTTGTCTGTCACTGCAACAGAGATGTTAAAATTTCTTAAAGCCCCCTCCTTTTCTTTTGCAGTAATGAACTCAAGAATGTCGGGGTGATCAACCCTGAGAATTCCCATGTTAGCGCCCCTTCTTCTTCCGCCCTGCTTGATCACATCGGTTGCCATATCAAAGACCCTCATGAAGGATACCGGTCCTGATGCTATTCCCCCGGTAGATTTTACAATATCGCCCTTTGGTCTTAGCCTTGAGAAAGAGAAGCCGGTTCCCCCTCCGCTCTGGTGTATCAGGGCAGTGTTTTTTATAGCATCAAATATACTTCTCATATCATCATCAATTTTGAGGACAAAGCATGCAGCCAGCTGCCCTATCTCTGTTCCAGCGTTCATCAATGTCGGAGAATTGGGCAGGAATTCAAGATTGCTCATAATTCTATAAAAATCATCTTCAGTTTTTTTGACATCTATCTTTTTATCATAAATCAAATCCGCAGAAGCAATGGCCCCTGCAACCCTCCTGAACATCCCCTTTGGTGTTTCAATAACCCTGCCGGTTTCGTCCTTTTTCAGATATCTCTTTTCAAGAACCTTTATTGCGTTTACAGACAACTTTAATTCATCATAAATCCCATAGGCTGCTTTTGCCCTTCTTATCTCCTCGCGCCTTTTTCTGTAAAGAATGTAGGCCTTTGCAACATCAGAATAACTCTCTTTGATAAGAACCCTCTCAACAATGTCCTGAACATTTTCAACTGAGGGAATTTTAGTTTTAAATTTTAATTCAAGAATTCCAATTACGATATCTGACAGTTTTCCGGCAACATTTCCATCTTTAAAATTCACAGCATTAATGGCTTTTAATATTGCATTTGTAATCTTTATCTGCTCGAATTTTACAATACTGCCATCCCTCTTCTGAATTTTTTTTATTTTCACTTCAATTCAGAATCTATCACTGATTTGAAATTTTCAAATGGCTGCGATCCAACTAATTTCTTCTCATTTATGAAGAATGTCGGCGTTCCAGAAACCCCTTTTGAAATGCCCTCATCATGATCCTTCTTTACTATATCGGCCTTTTCACCACCATCAAGACAACTGTCAAATTTCTCCCTGTCAAGCCCGAGTCGGGAGGCATAGCTCTTGAGTGAGGCTACATCAAGTTTATTCTGATTCTCGAACAGTATATCGTGGTATTCCTGAAATTTCCCCTGGTCTCTTGCACATTCTGATGCCTCTGCTGCCTTTTTTGCATAATTGTGAAATGGCAGAGGAAAGTGCTTAAATGTAATCGCCACCCTGCCCCCATAGGTTTCCTTTATCTTCTTTAATGTCATTTCTGCCCTTGCGCAGTATTGGCACTGGAAATCAGAGTATGCCGTTATATCTACTGTCTTATTACCTGATATTATTGTTGTGTTTGTTGTGGTAACATTATCCGGATTAATTCCGTTTAATGCAAAAAAGGCCAATGCAATTATTATCACCCATGTTATTCCGGCAACAAGTAATAGGGTCTTCTTTTTCATCGTTAATCTATTTGCATCATTTTTTAAAACCTAACCCCCGGAAACAACATTAATAATCTCTACCTCATCACCCTTTTCAACCTTCTCTGATTCCGGCGTTATTACTCCATTCTTCGCCACAATTACAGTTTCCCTGTTTATCTTCAATTCCTTCAGAATTTCTGATATTTTTATGCCTGATTTGATTTTTTTCCCATCAATTTTTAGTTTCATTTCTTAAATCTCAACGCCTCATTCATACTCCCGCTTCTGTAACCTTCTAGGTCATAAGGGCATTTCATGCCCTATCAACACCATAAGGGCGTTTCACGCACTAATCAACCCTAATTTCATT
>JAKFXM010000068.1 GCA_021731385.1 Methanobacteriota archaeon | reverse complement strand
ATACTCCTTCCACAAGTCGGGCTCATACTCCCTGATAGCAAATTCAAGAACATGCGCGCATCCATGAACAATGTCAATTTCACTGGCATCAGATGAAACAATCATTTCTCTTTCCCTGAGATTTACCTTAACCATCAATCCTTTCTCATCAAACATATAACCATATAATATAGAAATCTCCTCCTCAACAACCTTCCCAAGATAAGGGTTTGCATAACCTACAATCGAAAGCCCCTCACTAATTATCTCCTTATTCATCTTTTCAGACTTTCCAACACCTATTATCTCTGCATCTATTGCCTTCTTTACATATTCCCCAGTAATCTTCCTTTCCATGAAAAATAACAATGCATCAATCTTTCTCCTAAACACTGGGTCAGGATTTTTATCCCTAACCCGCTTCAATTCATCAATAGTGAAGAATGTAACCAAATCATCAAATCTCTTCGCCAAAGGATCCGTCAACAGGTCAATCCTCTGTTGCATATCCTCTACCGGCGTTTTTCTGGATTCTCCATATAATGGCTTAAGGTAATTGATTAATTCCTCAACACCCTCTATCTCCTTCCTTAATTCTGGAATTTCCATATTACTGCCTTTTTCTTGCCTCCTCAGCCTCCCATCGTTTTTTAGTCCAGTCCGGGATTCTCGGTGGGGTAGGTGTATAAACCTTAAATGCCTTAAGGCCATGCATCAATTGCCCCTGTCTTGACAGTATTCTTGCAGCCTGTCCGAATGCAAGCCATTGAGGAAGCACCATAAGTTTAGCCCTTTTCTCCATCTCCTGGGGGGTTTCCACATATGTTCTCGCTTCCAATAGTTCCTTACCAATTTTATCCATTGCCTTCTGTCTGGTAGTTAAAAGTTTTTTTCTTGGCCCACCCTCACCAGTTTCCTCAAACTTATCAACATCCGTTACATACATCCTCTCCAGCCTACCAATCTTCTCTTTATAAATCTCCTCAGGTGTCCTCCCCTCTTTCATTGCACGCTTTGATATTGGCATGCCCTCCCCTTTCTTTAATTCCACATCTATGTCCCTCAACTTTTTATCCCTTACCCCCCCAGCCTTTTGTAATTTAGCTTTATACACCTCTTCTTTAATTACCCCGCGCAATCGTTCGTTTTCAATATTTCTGCGCATCCTATCAAATTCTTCCTGCGCATCTCTGCGTTTTTTCTCAGCGGCTTCTTCTGGTGCCTGGGGCGGTGGCATTGGTGCGTGCGATACTTCTCCTGGCCCTACGTTCATCAGTTCCGCCAGTCTTTGACGCCCCGCGACTGTGGAAAGCAGTTCATTGTATTCATGAGGGTAATACTCCTTAAGGGCATATGGCGATTTCGCAGCGAGAATACCTTCTGGGGAATATTGTCTTACATACCATTCTGGGGCAAGTACTCTCGTACTACCACCAGTTGCCAACGGAACATTTGCCTCCATCGGGAATCGTGCTCCCGGTTCATACCATAGACCCTTTAATCCCGCGGTTACTATACCGAGAGGACCCATTCCCGCAAGAACACCACCTGCAGCTACCACTGCTAAAGGGCCTAATTTTGGTATTACTGTTCTTGAATGGTATGGATTATACCAGGTCGCGTATTCCTTTTTGGGGTCGAATATCGGATACTTTATCTCTTTTCCATAATGGGTAGCCGTTGCCATTTTAGTGGCAACACCCTCTCCAACTGCAGGTTGCCCCCGTATTCTCCGAACTATTCCCCTTAATCCCTTGTATATGGGTGGGGCACTCATCGGAATCTCACCCGGCGCAAGACCATCAATAACTGTTGTCATTCCAAGAATCCTGCCGTCCAGCCCGTAGAGAGGACGAAGCCCAAATGCCTTGTCAAGAACATTCTCAACACCCGGAATTCTCAGAACTGCATCAGCACCCGGAAGGCCAAAGTATCTGAGACCTACAGGACCACCCGCACCTTGTGCAGGTGTTGGTGCAGCCATAGCAGCCCATCCGAAGAAAAGTATAGTTGCCCCGAGCCAGGGCATGATATCATACATCATGAGGGGCGCCGCAAGAATCAGGAATGTTGCAGCAATCCCTGCAAAGTAGGAAAGCAGGCAGTTTGCAAGCACATTGTTACCTAGACTAAATATGGTTGTGATCTCTGACACACTGCACTTTTCAGAAAACCCCCCCGCAATTATAGATGTAAGTACAACAACGCTTGCAGTAATAACGGGAACGAAGATCCATACGATTGTATGATTCATTAGTTCAGAACCAATGTGCTTTGTATACGGGAAGTCAAACAGCCAAAGAACCAAGGTAAATGGAAAGACAATCGCGGCAAAAACAACGATAAGGTATCTCATTACGAGAATTAGGGTTACTGTAATGAGTGTGAGCCCTAAAAACAATAGAAACATGAATGATATTAATTTTCCTGAGGATACCACACTAAAGGCCAGTGAAAGTATGGTGGATAATGAAATAGTTCCATAAAATACATTCCCTATATCGACATAATTTTCGCCAACGCTAAAGATCAATTGTGTAATGCCCTGGGATATATCAAGAAGCAACTGGAATAACGGCAAGGCAATTAAGACAGCACCCATACTTATTATTAATTTCAGAAACATGGATTTTGATTTTGCCCTCCCGGAAGGCGACTGTGAAAAGAGGAAGTATATCCCTGTTATTACTATTGCTATTGTGTAAAATGGCACTAAAAGATACAGAAAGGAATTCACGGTGTTCACTATTGCAGGGTTTGCATCCGGTCCTGCAACAGTTGGATTCATCAGAATAATATCAATTAAATTAGGGATAATCAGGGTCATGAAAATACCTATTATCGCTGCTATGGCCGTCCATGCCCCCTTATCCCCTGAATTCTTATTTAGAAATTTAAAGAGCCTATTGTCCTTTATCCCTGCAATCACATTTGTCGTAAGGATTGCTAATACAAAAAGGATTGCAATGAGTACTAATTTTCTGTGTTTCATTGTAAGGAATTCAGGATTCTTCTGTATCTTTCAATATTTCCTCAATCTGTTCTTTGAGTTTTGGTATCTTGTTTTTTGTGATGTCCCATATAAACCTATAATCAATTCCAAAATACTGGTGAATAAGAATATCTCTTAATCCTGCCATTTCCTTCCAAGGTAATTCAGGATACTTATTTCTAAAATCTTCAGGTAGATTTTTAGTTGCTTCACCTATAATCTCAAGAGATCTTACAAAACTTCTTTTACGGGTTTCATCTTTAATAAAATCTTTATACTCAAGTCTTACTGAATTTTGGAAAAGATATTTTATCTCCTCCATAATATGCTTTATAAAAATTTTAGGTTGCTTCAACGTATTCTACCTCCTTCAAGGCATAGGGTTTTACATAAGGACTAATCATTTCAATTGTTAAAAGATCTACTTTTCTTCCGAGAATTCCTTGTAGATAAGATAACAATTTCATATAGTTATCAAAATATCCGTTAAAATTTTTACCAAAAGCAGCAATGTCAAACTCCACAAGAAAATCTATGTCACTGCTATTCTTCTGCTCTCCTCTGACATAGGAACCAAACAAACCTATTCTTTTAACCCTATACCCCCCCAGGATAT
>JAKFXM010000071.1 GCA_021731385.1 Methanobacteriota archaeon | reverse complement strand
AACGTTCGTTCTCGCGCACTCTTAGGAATGCTTGAACCAGAATAACAATTGTGACACAAAAACAGGGCACGGAGAGAATATGTAGAATAAATTCGTAATCTATTTTTATTTATAAACATCGCCTCTAAAATCGACTCTATGAATCAGGATAAGCTTTTGCTCCCAAATAACTTCATAAACAATTCTGAATTTTCCTTTACGTATGCGATACGTATTCTTTTCACCCTTCATTTTGGTGATATCAAGGGATTTTATGGGAACAGGGTCTTTTTTTAAAACAAGAATTGCCTCTTTGAGGCGCTCTCTATCATGTTTTTGCAGCGATGAAATAAATTTCAAAGATTTGCCTTTGATGTTTATTTCAAAGGTCATTCTTCCAATACCTTCAGTAGTTCGGATTCCGAGGCTATTCTATCCTTGCTCCGTATTGCTTTGAGGTCTTCAGCTTCTGGTTCTTCTTCTGGAATTAGCCTATCAACGAGTTTTGAATATAGATTCGTAAGCATATCAAGATCTGCGCGAATCTTTTTCAGTTCAGCTACTGTTTTAGTTTCCATACAATTCTTTTAATACATTCAAGCTTATAAGATTTTGCAGAGCTATGGCTGCCGTCACGGCTCTGCCGGGCAGGGATGGGAGGTCGTGGAGAGGGGCATTTGCTCGCAGAGATGTGATGAAGGTGGGAAGGCTTTATGGCAGAGATGCTGACGAGCCATGTGTCATTTAAGTGCGGAGTGGAGGGTACTGAAAACGATAGGCTTTTCGTGCATCCTTAGAGCATCTGAATCTCACATAACAATATAGCACTAAAAGTAAGGGCACGGATAACACTGCGCTAAAGAGGGTAATTGACTATGGCGTCAATAAACCGTTGGATTGCATTTCCAAATTTTCCAAGCCTTTTCCAATAATCTCAATTATCTCAGAATCATCATGTTTGAACTTAATAATCCGTCCTTTTCGTTCTGCATAGAATCGCTGCTGTTCCAATTTGAACATCTCGTAAAGTACCTGGCTAAACACATCTGGAATATTTTTCATGCCCCCATAAACGGTTTTTACATATTCTTCATCTGCCAAATTCCACGCAATAGGCAGGTATGATCCATAATAATTCAGGTCATGTCCCACATCCTTATTTCCATGAGTTCTTCTTTGGTTTATCTTTAATTTCCTGAAAAGATGCTCTTCAATATTATTTGTACGATGCATAATAATGTCTTTTGAAGGGTCATTTGGATCGATTCGAAAATTTGTCAAGAATAATTTATCCGCATACCTTTCCAGATGATCAATAACAATCTTCTTTTCACGGATTTTTGATTTATCATTTAGAAGATCTTGAGACAACCCCTTCTTAAACTGTTCAAGTTCAAATTCCATTTTAAAAACTTCTTCGTCGCAAGTTGTTTCCATGACACTACTCATATTCACAACCTCAGAATCAAATCTTAAAATTTCACGCAACTTCGCAAATAAAAATCTACCATATGCCATTTTTTCATGACAAGATTTTATTTCTTGATCATTCACTAACATCAAAATATTTTTTAGTTCTATCATAGGTTTATAAACCCTTTTTAATTCAGCAAGAAGCAAAATAAGCCTCTCAATAATAATTCTTGCTTTGCAACATCTTTCATATAATGAAACATAAGGTAAATCGAAAGGAAATCCCAAACCATCGCCCTCTTTGGAATAGTTAAGAAGCCAGGTGATAATCGCATAAACAAAGACTGGCTTATTGTTTTTTAATTCGGATAAATTGCAATCCAGAATAGAATCAAATGTAACATTTACATCATAACCTCCCGCAATAATTTCTGTGATCAATTCATCCGAAAGCTTTCTTAGACGTGTCCTAATTTTATTGTCAATCAGGAATTTTCTGATAAAATCATAACGCTCTGAAAGAATATCTTTACCAATATCTCTCAAAAAATGAAAATGACAGATTTTATCAGGAGTCCCAGGAAATATTTTAGATACTGCCAGTTCCATTCCTTTTCCCATATCTCTTTTAATAGCAAGAGGTAAGCCGTATCTACTTTTAGTCTCTTCAAGTGCTGGAATGATCTCTTCAGAGTCCTCACTTTCGATTTTTCTGGAAGTAAGTATCCAACCATTCACGCCGTTCATACCAACAAATACCATATCACTGTCCTTTTCAACAGTAGCATCGATATGCAAAAAGTAGCCACCTCTTTTCATAATTGCTTCTTTGATATTGATAGATGCCAGTTCATGAACACATCTACAATAAATTAAAAAATTGTCTGATAGATGAGTTATGCCACCCTCAGAAATGTTTATCCCATAATCTATTTTGAGTTCGTGCTGGATTTCTGATTTCTGCTTATGATGTAAAAACCTTGAAATACCAATGTGAATTGCCACATCATAAGCAAAGTTCGAATAAGGCGGTACTATCTGATTCAATTCAGGTGAATCATATTTTATTATGTGTTCACCTTCATATTTATGTTCAGGACAAAATAACAATGTTTCTACTGCATAAAATTCTCGGTATTTCATTGAAATTACCGTTGTTCTTTGCGTTTTCAGCACACGAAGGACATGGCTGCAAATGGAGCAGTAGCCGTATGGGCTTTTGAAACGTATTTCTATTTTTGACTCAACACATGCGAGGGACATTTCCTCATCTATTGAATTTTGAAGTTCTATAAAATCATTTAAAAGTGAGATGGAGACCCCTTTTTTTGAATTTCATATTTATCAAAAATATTTTGAATGAAAGAGTCTGAAATTTTCAATCCCCCCTCACGCAATCTTTTTCCGATTTCCTGAGGCTCTGCGTTTGAATTTTGGATTATTTCCAGGAGTATTCGGATTGTCTTTTTTCCAGCAGAGAGCTCTGAGTCTTCTTTGATCGATGTTATTTTAAGTTCCTTTTCTCTGTTGGTAACCTGTTTTTGTTGAGTAGCCTCATCAATTGAGTAATATACATAAAAATCAGCATATTTTCTTCGAGTTATTAGACCTTTTCTTACAAATTGATGTAGCTGATTACTTACTCGTGTTCTGATTTTACGGCTCATCTCTTCTGCCGTATATCCTTTTTCACTCGAATCTATTTCTTTTATGACCAGTTCCTGTATTCCACCATTCCTAAAAAATAGAATTCCTTTATGGTCGAATATTCCAGATTCATCAAAGTGTGCGATTTCAAGGAGAGTATAATATTTGCCATTTTGGTTGTAGCTGGTAATATATCCTATTTCTTTCAAATGCCGAAATACGGTTATTCTGGAACTGGAGGTTTGTTTGGTCAGGTCGTCTATATCCATTACAATATTCTTCTTGAATAATGCTTTCAATTCAGTTGCTTTGATTAAGCTCATAATATCTTTATTAGCGAGGATAGATATAAAGATATTGTATGTATTGATACATATTATACCAAAAAAGAAGAAAAAACGATTGAAGGGGTTTGATTACCGAGAGAAAAAAAAGGTGTTTTGGGAACTAAAACAACGGGTTCATGATGCTATAGGTAAAAATTTACTGATATAGTTCAATATGACTGCATCAATATATTAAATCTCAGTCAGTTTGAACTGCTTCGTATCCTTTTTCACT
>JAKFXM010000136.1 GCA_021731385.1 Methanobacteriota archaeon | reverse complement strand
AATCATCTCATATGGCTCTATTGCGGTCTTGAAGTCATCCAATTCGACCATGGTGTACTCAGATTCATTCATCTTCTTTGTGACCTTTCTACATATCTTCTCAAGCCATAGGTTCATTCCCACCTTCACCTGGCTTCGTATCATCTTATCCTTGTCAAGTTCTTCCTTCATCAGTCGCACAACAGGCGCCATTGGAAACGCAAATTTGCTTTCATCAATTTCTCTCTCGGCAACAGGTTCCTCCGAACCCGCAACATTTTCTGTATTTTCCTCCACCTTGACATCCTCATTAATTTTTTCCTTTGCCATTTTTACACCCCACAATTTTGATAAATTCAATTAACAATAGGAATATATTTAATTTTGATATCTAAAAAACAGCAAAAATGGCCAAAATACTTTTAAACATCAAAACCAATATAGTTAAACTATCCGCCGCCTTCTTAGAATAGAATGGCAGGGGTGGCCAGGTCCCAAAAGCAAGGATATTACTCCGCGAAATTTCATTGAATTCATGATTGAAATTTAATATGCAATATAACCCATTACGAATTAATCCGGATTGGATCTTGTTTGATTGGGCCCAATTGCCTACCCGAAAAAATTCATTTGGAATTTCGGGTCCATTTAACCTTCGGTTAAATCAGGAAGGCAAATTCGGGTCAAACTTTCTGAAGGTTGCGGGGATGGCCAAGCCCGGTCAGGCCTCGGCACAAACCCTTTTTCTTTTAGGAAAAGAAAAAGTGTTTGTATTCCCAAAAAGAAAAATTAATTCCAAATCTGGTTCATAAAGCATAAAAATATGAATTTGCGGGGATGGCCAAGCCCGGTCAGGCAGTCGGCTGCAGACCGACCAACGGGGGTTCAAATCCCTCTCCCCGCTAAATTAAGCACTAAATTTATTAACCAAAAATGCTGGCAGTAGTAACAGGAATTCCTGGAACTGGCAAAACAACCGTAGCGACAAAGGCATTGGATATACTGGAAAAGGAAGGAAAAAAATATGAACTTATAACCTACGGAGACATCATGGTGGAGATTGCAATTTCAAAAAATATTGTCAAACACAGGGATGAAATGCGCAGATTGAATCCTGATCAGCAGAAGGAAATCCAGAAACTTGCAGCTAAAAAGATTTCAAAATTCAGCAGGAATAAGGATGTGCTGGTAGACACTCACTGCACAATAAGTACGCCAAAGGGCTATCTCCCGGGGCTCCCGGAGTGGGTTTTGAGCGAACTGAAGCCAAATTTCTTTATACTAATAGAATCAAAACCAGAGGAGATACCAACCCGCAGGGAATCCGATAAGAGCAGAAACAGGGACTCTGAAATTACTGACGAAATAAAATTGCATCAGGAAATGAACAGAAGCATTGCTGCAGCATATTCCGTATTCACTGGTGCAACCGTGGCAATAATCCAGAATCGGCAGGGTCAGATAAACGAGGCAGTTAATAGGATGGTTGAAATTCTAAGATGACTACAATAACACCTGATGGACAGATTATAGCATTCATATCAATAGCACTTGCCATAATGAGCGCGTTGGTCAGGAAGGCCGTTCTTGATATGAAAAAACTGAAGCAGATGAAGGAGGAGATGAAAGAGCAGCAGAGAATTATGAAAGAAGCCACAAAATCAGGGGATACAAAAAAAATGCAAAAGGCCCAGGAGCACCTGATGAAATTAACTATGGAAAACATGAAGTACTCCTTTAAACCCATGTTAATAACCTTCATTCCATTTATTATAATATTCTACTGGCTTCAAGGGCAGTATAGTTCAGTAGGAACGGTAGCAACAATATTCAGTTTCGATCTTGGATGGTTGGGCTGGTATCTTGTTATATCAGTAATCTCGTCACTAATAATAAATAAAATTTTAAATGTTAGTTAGGAGGAAAAATTAAAATGGTTGCACCAAAATACAGGTCAGGGTCTAAAAAAAGAGTATTCAGGAGAACACCCGGAGGTAGGACAGTAGTACACTACAAACATGGAAAGCCGAGCAAGAATCACTGCGGGAGATGCGGGAAACCTTTGCAAGGAACGCCAAGTGCTAATCCATTGGAGATTAGAAAAATGCGACACAGTGAAAGAGTCCCTACAAGGCCCTATGCAGGGGTTCTATGTTCTGACTGTACAGAGAGCCTTATGAGATATGTCACAAGATTTGAAGCAAAATTTGGATACCCCGAATTTTCTGACCTGGAAATTGAGAGGGATTTAACAATTGAGAAGTTCCTGCCAAGGGACTGGTTTTCCGGGATTAACAAGGGGGTCGCAAAGAAGGCTAAAAATGCCGCTGAAATTCAATAAATTTCTCAAGGGTGGCAGTGGTCAGGCATCGGTTGAATACACAATACTCTACCTATTTTTGCTTATAGTGATAGCAATCGGGTCAATTGCAGTATGGCAGATGGGTGCATTTACCCCAATCGAGACCAAGTACAGCACATTTGGAACTGTCGGTTTTTCGCAGGTTATTCCATCCAATTTTGCACTTTACAGTGATACAGAGAACCTTTCCCTGCAACTTAAGAATAACGCAGGGGATTCGATTTTGGTAGACCAGATTTCTGCAGACATTGGAGATATTTCCTGCAGTTCAGATCCGGCAGTTTCTATAACCTCCGGAGGAATAATCTATGTTCAGATCCTATGTTCTGGCGTTTCCAAATATTCAAGGGGGAATTACTTCTCTGGAAATCTTACAATATCCTATACAAATCTTAGAACCGGGAATTCCGGGCATGTCAGCATGGGAAAAATCTGGGGTAATGCAGAATAGCAGATTTATTACACTAAAGGAAATGTTATAAAAGATGGTAACTGCTACGGTTGTAGGGGCATCGGGTTATCTTGGTGCAGAACTGATAAGACTTCTGGTAAATCATCCGAGGGTTGATGATATAATACCGGTATCACAGCATCATGCAAAAAAGCCAGTCTCATCAATTCACAGAAACCTTTACAACATCTTTGACAGGAATTTTGAGAATTTGAATACCCCCGATATCGATTCTGATATAGCGTTCTTTGCCTCCCCTCCGGGAGAATGGCTTAAAGACCTGCCTGAACTGCTTGACAAAGGCGTAAAGATTATCACGCTTGGCGGGAAATTCAGAATAAAGGATGCAAGGATTGACAAGGAGGTTTATGGGGGTTACGAAAATCCATCCCTTTTAGGTGAAAGGGTTTACGGGATTCCGGAACTCTTCAGGAATGAGATAAAGAAGGCAAGATTTATTACGAATCCCGGTTGTTATCCGACATCAGTAATACTTGGGGTTGCACCACTGACGAAATTCGGGGAGAAGGTAGATTTAGGTAGAATTGTAGTTACATCAATCTCAGGAAGTTCCGGTGCGGGCTCGTCCCCCTCTGAATTTCTCCATAATCCCGAAATGAGCGGGAACATAAAGCCCTATCATGTCATTAATCACAGGCACAGGCCGGAGATGGAATTTATCCTGCGGGAAATCGCAGGTAATGATAATATCGGAATTTCATTCACACCAATGGTAGGGGATTTTGCCAGAGGGATAATTTCGGATATAACTGTATTTTCAAAGCCATTAAACAATCTGCAGAAGGTCTATGAGGAGTTC
>JAKFXM010000070.1 GCA_021731385.1 Methanobacteriota archaeon | reverse complement strand
TTGTTGCTCTTTGTATCATTGAATTCTGCAAGATATATATCCATCTCTACCTCAGTTTCCGTTGAAAACATGATTTCCGGAAATAAAACAGGAATTGATATAAAGATTACGAACTCGGGTGATGAATCCGCGTATGATGTCCAAATTTCTTTAATCCTTCCACCAACCCTCAGGACAGAGAACATATTTGTTGGTGAATTAAGGCCAAACAGACCGTATGAGGGAAATTTCACGATAGCGGCAATTAATGACATAATTCCGGGGAAATACACAATAGGAATTCTGACGGACTACAAGGATGCCAACGGCTATCAGTTCTCCTCTGTTTCTCCGAATTCGCTTATCGTTGGAAAGCCAACATCCTCAATAATATCTGCGAGAATCCCTGAAATGGAATTGGGCGAGAAGGAGACAAAGAGGATAAATCTGCAAATAAGAAATCTTGACGACAAATCCCACGATCTAAATATAAAATTATATCTCCCAAGGGAGTTAAAGACAATAACGGCAGAGAAAACCATAACGATAAATCCAAGGGAGGAAAAACAGGTTGAATTTGAAATATCCTCATTTGGAGCACTTGTGGGCAGCAGTTATGTAATCTTTGCATCACTTGACTATGAGGAAAATGAATTTCATTACTCTCCGATTGCAAGCGGGATAGTTAAGATTGCCGAAGGTGGAAAAGGATTTGACTTTTCCGGCTGGATTCCAATTGTTGCTGTGGTTGTCTTGATAGTGATATTTATCTTTTATCAGTTTAGATCTAAAAGGAACAATTCCAAAGAACATGAACCAGAAAATAATCAATGAAATACGAAGCAAGGCACTTGAGTACTGGAAGAATGTGCAGGGTATTGCTCTGTTTGGTTCTTGCGTAAGGAGTAATAAATATAATGATATAGATATATTGATAGTCCTCGACAAGATAAACAAAGACAGAATAGAAAGGGCTGAAGATATAGCCGATTTCAGAAGAAATCTGGATATTGGAAAATCTGCGGATATAATGCTTGTTTCTCTTGAGGAATGCAGAGAGAACTTCAGGGAACATAATCCCCTTTATTTAGACATAGCACTTGAGGGTAAAATAATCTATGACACAGGTGTACTAAGGTATCTTATGGATGAGACAAAAGACTACATAAAAAACCACAATATCCTACGTAATGGAACTACATGGATATTCCCTCTTAAAAAACCTCTTGCTTCACTTTCAAGGGTTACAAATAGAGACTGGGCAGAGGCCTGGTTAGAAGATGCCAAACGAGATTTAAGTTCTGCAAAATTTTTATATGATAAAAAATTGTTTGAAAAGGTTGTTTACCATTCTCAGCAGTGCGTTGAAAAATCTGTCAAGGCTATACTCATCTGCTTTGGAGCATTTGAAAAGAGCCACTATGTTTCAAGAACATTAAGGGATGAGATGTCAAAAAGAAATCTAGAAAATGCTGAACTTAATGAGTTAATTACAATAGCTGAAAATCTTGAGCCCCACATATCACTAAGCAGGTATCCGGGAATTTCCCATGGCGATATTTGGCTTCCTTATGAAGAATATAGCAGAAAAAATGCAACGGATTCCATTGATAATGCTGAAAAGGCCATAAAAATCTCAAGAAAATTCATGGAGGACTGGTTCAAATGAATCTAAAGGAAGAAATTATCAATGGAATTATTCTCTTATCAATATTCTGGTTTCTGCTTACTTTCTTTACGCCGAATTTGATGCTGTCTAAAACTACAACAACAGGAGGCGATATGGGATCTCATTATGTTCTTGCTCACTATCTAAAGAATCATTTGTTACCTGCTGGAAAACTCATCGGGTGGTATCCCCACTGGCTTGCCGGAACACCAATGTTCCAGTATTACTTCATTCCACCATATCTGTTGATGGTTATTCTTAGTTACTTTATTCCCTTAGAGATAGCATTTAAATTAGTCACAGTAATAGGAATATTTTTACTGCCTGTATTAACATATCTTGCTATGAGGATCATCGGCTTTAAGTTTCCTACACCAATAATTTCGGCCAGTTTTACACTACTTTTTCTTTTTATAGAAACCTATTCTCAGTATGGGGGTAATATAAAAAGTACGCTTGCAGGACAATTCCCACACGGTATAAGTTTTGCATTGACATTTTTTCTAATTGCTTTGGTGTACAAGGGCATGAGAACGGGAAAATATCTAACACTTAGTTCAATTACTTTGTCCTTGGTTATATTAACCCACATCTACACGACAATTTCTGTTTTGTTTACATTTCTCTTCTTCTGCATAGAAAGCATCATACAAAAAAAGTTTAAGAGAATTTTTTACATAATTCTTGTTTGTATAATTGCGTTCCTTTTGGCAGGATTCTGGCTTATTCCTATGGTATCCAAATTAGGTTTCAGTTCAGCACCCAGGGATGTCTTTTTTGGATTTCCGGACATTGGTCAGGCAGTTATTCAGAATTTTTTTATATTCTACATATTGGCTTTTTTTTGTATATTCAGCCCGATTTTTGATAGTTTTATTCAGATTATATATAAAAGAAAATTACCTGCTTTGAAGATAGGATCAATTATAAATATGGATGAGAAGTTATCGGGGATATACTATTATCTTCTTTCAGCAGTTATATTATTTTACATAAGCAAGGATATAACTCTCCTCTATGTACGCTTCCTTCCTGTTCTTTATTTTTTACCATTAATCCTTGCAGCTATAGGAATTGGAAAGATTACGGAATTTTTGAAGATAAAGCCGGTGCCTTTGTTGATACTTGCGCTTATAGTTACGTTTTCTGTGACCGCTTGGTTAAACACCGGCGTAAATGAGATTTATTTACCCGGCTCAAAATATAAAATTGCTGATCTTGGAGGGGTATCTTGGCTAAGTCACGGCGTAAAGGATATACCCTTCTGGATAAAATGGAATTATGAGGGTTTGGAGAGCAAACCCAACTGGGGAACTTATAAGGAGCTTAACGACTATTTAAGAGACCATGTTACATCCGGGAGGGTTGATATAGAATATGGGGATTACAATAAGTATGGCACACCGAGAGTCTTTGAAGCTTCTCCAGTATTCTCAAACAAGAGTGTTATGGAAAGCCTCCTTCTGGAATCCTCTTTGACATTTCCATTCTTTTACTATCTGCAAAAAGAATCGTCAGCAGATTCGTGGTGGCCAGGATTTCCTTTGGATATTCCCAAATTCAATCCTGACAGGGCTGCGAAAGACCTAAGGCTTTATAATGTAAGGTACTTTGTTGCCAGTTCAGATAAGGTTAAAACTGCGCTTGCAAATAACCCCAAGTATAAATTTATGACCGGAATCAAGGAATTCGATATTTACCAGTTGAATGAGGATTCCCAATATGTTGAACCGCTTAGAAAAGAACCAGTACTGGTGGTAACAGATGACTGGAGAAAATTTTCATTTAAATGGATGTCCCAGGACTACAAGGACGTGCCTTTGGTTTTCTCACCGGAAATTACCGATTATGAACTAACGCACTTCAGATTAATTGTTCTGGACAAGAAAGTGAATTTGGGGAATAATGGAAATTTAGAAATATTTAATTCAGGTGATTTCGTTAATGCATTAAACGCTTCCAAGGATAT
>JAKFXM010000210.1 GCA_021731385.1 Methanobacteriota archaeon | reverse complement strand
GTCTGAACCGACCCGAAAAACCCTTCGGGTTTTTGGGCCCAATCAGAGCAAAGCTCTGATTCGGGAGGTTCAGCCACATACTTCGTATTACGACAAGAAAAATTTCCTAAAGGAAATTTTTGTGCCCAATCAGAAACCTATAGTTTCTGATTCGGGTAAAAAAATAAAAACAGAAAAGGAGGATATAATTGGAATTACGATGACCGCCGAACTCTCTGATGCCTATGCAACAAAGGCTATGGGTGTAAGACATATACTGGGCTGTGTGAAAAAAATCAGCGATAGAATTTACATACTTTCCAACAACGGGAAATTAATTTCCACAGGAGAAGCAGAAAAAAAACCATATAATGTTGCATCTGCAAACTGGATTGCAACATCGCTTTATTTTGCAGAAAAAATTGGAACCGGAATTCTGATCGATATTGGAAGTACTACTACAGATATAATCCCTTTTAAAAACGGAAAAATAACTGCAAATGGAAGAGATGACACAGAGAGATTGCAGAATGATGAATTGCTCTACACTGGTGCTCTGAGGACAAATATTGCAACAATTGTTGATTCTGTCCCGGTTAAGGGAAAAACAACAAAGACAGCATCAGAATTCTTCGCTAATACCGCTGACGTATACAGAATACTTGGCGATATTAGTGAGAAGCAATACACCTGCGAAACCGCTGATGGCGGGGGAAAAAGCAAAAACTACTGCATGTCAAGGCTTGCAAGGATTGTTTGTGCTGATACGAATACCGTATCCGGGGAAGATATAAGAAAAATTGCAGAATACATAAAAGAACAACAAATAGAAAATATTTCAAAGTCTATTAAAAAGATTTCAGGAAAACATAAAATAAGAAATGCTATTGTCACGGGAACTGGAAAATTCCTTGCATTGGAGGCTGCGAAAACGGCCGGAATTAGAAAAATAACAGAATCGGATATTGATCCTTCCATTGCGTTGGCTTTTATGATAAGTCGTGTATATAGCATATAGATCTGAACTTGTAGATATGGAGGTGAAGAAATCATGAAGCAAACAAAATTTGATTTAACTGGGGAATATAAGTCCTATTACGCAGCAAAAACGAACCCGGAGGTAGTTGAATTTGGTGAAATCCCGTTTTTGACAGTAGGGGGTAAAGGTGAGCCCGGAGGAAAAGAATTTACAGGAAAATATCAGAGATGAAATTCCAAACCCCTCTTGTGAATAACAAATTTATATAGTCTTTAAATAAAATTTAAAATGTGGAATGATATAATATGAACAATAAAAACAAAATAAAAATTCCCGGCATGCTCTACATCCTTGTTTCGTTTATGCCCTGGATTGTTTACTGGGTATTATGCGGCGCAGGAAACAAGTTAGGTATAATTGTTCCTCTTGCAATTTCTTTACTTCTCATAATCCCTCAAATCCGCAAATGGGACCTCAATCTGATGGATATTACATCTGTTTTTTATTTTGGCATAGCTGCGATAACTGCATTTATCTTCAACCTGAACACATTTGTAACCAATGCTGGTTTTCTAGGTTATCTTGCGCTATTTTTGATGGCAGGATTTTCTTTAATTATCAAAAAACCTTACACCCTGCAGGTTTCAAAAAGAGACTATCCGGAAATCTATTGGAAGGATAAATCCTTTTTGGCCGTCAATAATACAATAACCGCAGTCTGGACAGCAATATTTTTGGCAAATGCCATTATATTCCTGCTTTTTGCCATACCATTAACTGTAATTGCTTCAAATGTTTTAACTGCTTTTGGAATAGTATTTTCAATTATTTTTCCCTCAAAAGCTGCTTCTTATCTTGCCTCAAGAGAATTCAAAAAATACGACTGGGATGTTGTAGTGAATCCTCAAAAACCCAAAGAAGAAAGTGAGTATGATGTCATTATCGTTGGTTCCGGGATTGGGGGGCTGAGTTGCGGCGCCCTGCTTGCCAAAAGAGGCTATAAAGTTTTGGTATTAGAGCAGCACTTTCAGGCGGGAGGTTATTGCTCTTCTTTCAAGAGAGGCGGATTTACTTTTAATACAGGAATTGAAAATGTAAGCGGATTGTGGGAAAAAGGGCCGGTTGCATATCTCCTAAATAATCTTGGGCTTAAAAAAGAGGAGTTGTTTGCAAGAAATTCCACAGAACAATTTATTTTCAAAGACAAGAAAATAGATATTGGTGATTTGAAAAAGACCATAAAACAGCTTTCAGATTTATTCCCAAACGAAAAAGAGAACATTGTCGCTTTTTTTGATGATGCTAAAAAAGCGTATGACGAGTGTTATAGCGACACCGAAATTTATGGCACGCCTCTGCCGGGCGAACTTATTGTAAAAGTTTTTGGCAGAAAAAAGCTTGTTGATTATCCAAAAGAACATCCTCACTTTTATGACTGGGCTAACAAAACATATAAGCAAAAACTGGATGAATATTTTGAAGATGCGGATTTGAAAACAATTCTTTGCATTGGCCTTGGGTATCATGGAACTGTTGCAGAAAAAACACCCGGAGATAAAGCTCTTTTCACACGAATTAGTTATTATCTCTATGGGGGCCACTATCCTAAAGGAGGGGCAAATATTTCAGAGAGCCTGAAAAAGTTTATTGAAAATCATAACGGCAGAGTTTTACTTAAGCATAAAGCAGATAAGATATTAATTAAAAACAAGGAAATTGAAGGCGTAAAGGTGGGGGATAAAATTTTCAGAAGTCCTGTTGTCGTATCCAATGCGAACGCAAAAACCACATTCTTGGAGCTTGTTGAAGAAGGTAATCTGGATGAAGCGTTTTTAGAATTTATAAAACAATTAAAAATGTCTCCCTCGGCCTTTATGGTGAATTTGGGCGTAGATATGGACTTATCTGGTTATCCGACCCCTATCCTTTTTGGCGATAAAGAGGGCGGTTTTGCGATTGTCATTAATTCAAATGCTGATTCAAACATGGCGCCGGAAGGAAAATCCAGCATTAGTTTACTATATATCTCCAATTATTATGATTTTCCAAAAAGAGGAACGGAAGAATATTCAAAAAAGAAAAAGGAGCTTGCTGAAATATTGATTCAAAAAGCCGAAAAGGTTATTCCAAATTTAAGCAAGTATATAATCGTTCAGGATGCGGCAACGCCAAAAACTTTTGAGAGATACACTTCTATGCCTGAAGGGGCGCTCTATTCATTTGATCAGTCAGTTGGATCAGAAAGGCCATATTTTAAGACGCCCATTAAAGGCTTGTATTTAGCAGGCGCATCAACATTTCCCGGCGGCGGAATAGAAGCGGTTGTAATCTCAGGTATAATTTGCGCAAACGACATATATGGCTGGAAGTTAAGTTAATAAACTGATGTCAGGATAAAAATTCTGCTCTTTTGCAAGGACTATCCTAAGGTTATTTTCCAGTGAAAACTGCCTGATTATTCTTTGAAATGTCAATAAACCCCTTGACTGTCCAGTTACCCTTTGAATCCTGAATCTCATTCAAATACCTGTTCAGATAATCTAATAAATTATCTCTGATCTAAAACTCATAGGGTCAAACGGGATTGATTATGTTCTCTCAGGGGATGGGGGAATATTTTTCATGGAAATAAATCCCCGGTTTCAGGATACCATCAGTTCTGTTGAGAAATTCT
>JAKFXM010000092.1 GCA_021731385.1 Methanobacteriota archaeon | reverse complement strand
GACAGAAGATAGCCTTCCAAATACAAATTTCCTTATTGCAGGGGATATATTTTGCGGAAAGACCTTTACTGCAAAGCTTGCTGTCTTGAGGCAATACAGGGAAAAAGACACCTTTATATTCAATCCGTTTGGGGAATACAACAAACTGGTGAATTCACTTAACGGGGTTATTGTTACTGAAAATTTCAATGAGGTTCCAGACAGCAATTTAATCCTATACGACCTGTTCAATGCCAAATTTGACGAAATCTCAGATATTGTTAATAATTCCCTGAAAACCCTCTTTAAGAATTTCGGAAAAGGCAACAGGGAAAAAGTCCTGGTACTTGACGAATTGTGGCTTCTTGACCTCCAATTCTTTAATGAATCGGAAATTTTGCAGAGGATGATTAAAAATTCAAAAAGCCTTAATCTCTCACTTATTGTTGTTGTCAATCCGTTCAGATACACGCCAAGGGGTTTGTTCTATCTAAATGCACTTGAGACATGGCACAGGATTCTTGAGAATACTGCAATAAAGGCATGCTTCAGGCCGGGGGCGATGCTTGAACTCGGCTTTAATGACTATGAGTCCGTTGTGAATCCTGCTGAAGGCTATCTGAGCTATCCTGTTAAGGGCTATGGGAATGTTCCCTTTGGGGTAGTTCCAACCGATGAAGAGATGAAAATTCTTGCAGAGACAGAGATATAAAACTATAATATGATTTTGCACGGCAAAATCATAACTACGAAACCCAAAGGGTTTCGTATAATAATACATACGCCAAATAATTAATTCCGGGGGTAATTAATCTAATGACTGCCTGCAATGCGTATGTATAGCTATGAATATCATCATGTTTCTAGAGTTTTGAATAGAAATTTTGAATGCAATGAATCTGGTGATTGTGTATCATTTTTTAACCTTGCAAAGAATCTTCTTAGGATGGGAATTCTTTATCACATGAATCATAATCTGGACAGGGCGATAAAGAACTATAAAAAATCCCTTGTTTTATGGAACAATAAACATATCCATTATCTACTTGCCCATGCCCACTATGAGAATGGAAATCTTGAGGAGGCAATTGCAGGTTGTAGAAATGCGATTATGATAGACTCATCCTACAAAAAAGCCTATGTCCTGCTCGGAAGGATTTTCTATGAACGGGGGGATTTTAGTGGTGCAATAAGGAATTGCAGGAAAATTAAGACACTTGAACAAGAAAAATATAGTAAAAATAAATTAGATAACAATGACACTCAGAATGAGGGAGGAAATAAGGGTCCTTGGCGGGAAGCAGGTAAAGGTATTAGTTCCAACAGAGAGTATAACACACGAGGAATTCGAGAGGAGAATGATGCCCTATTACAAGAGGATAGCAAAAATAATGGAAGAGAGAGAGAAGAGGCGGAAGAAAAGAAAGTAATTCTATCTGATCTAATTTCTGTATTTGGAGATACTAATTCTAGAATTCTACCTATTGAAATATCCAATTTTGATGAAATTCTTGGCTTAGATACAGGAGGAGATACAATAGAGGATTTAGCCAATATGCTATCTTTGCCGCATAATGCAGCAAAAATGCGGCAAAAAAGTGAGGGACAAGATGATAGTACTATATCGCGAAGTAAGGATAGTAAAAATTACGCAAAAAATACGCAAAAAATTCTTGAAAACAGAGGGGATTTCAATTCAGCAATTAAAAATTATAGAAAGGCAATAGAACTGAGTCCAAGGAATGCAAGGGCTTACTTAGGGCTAAGCAACGCACTTAGAGGTATTGGGAATTCTAAGGATGCAGAAGAGGTATATAAAAAGGCCATTAAATTAAATCCTGAAATTGGAAAATTAAATCTTGGTAATAATATAAACAAAAAGAATAATACAGAAACTCAAGAGAAAAAATCCCTCTATGACCTGAACGACATGTCAAAGGAGGAAAGGCTTCCCGACCAGCCCCTGTACAGCACAGAAATTCTTAATGAACTGAAATCCATGATTCCATTGATTCTAAGGGCAGTAGAAAAACTGGTTGAAAAGAATCTTGTCAATGACATTGTTCAGGATGTCAGCCATGTTCATATCTGCTTCCCTTATAACTGGGGGGAAGACTATGAGAAGGCAAAGGAGGAATTACTGAGAAATAAAAAGGGTGCGTTCCTGTTCCATCTCTATGAATTAGACCAGCAGAATCAGAATTTCAGGGACAGGAATGTCAGGGTTGAATTTGACAATGATTCAATTTCTGAACCAGAGATTCTGCACATTGAGGATATTGATGGAGAAATTCTTGAGACTGTTTCCATGGACATTCTTGAAATCTCTGAGCCAGAGGGTTTTACAGCCTACATAACCTATGGCAGTGATTATGAACTAAACAAACAGAAATTCGGGATGGGGTGGGGTAAATCCTATTTTGTGGAAAAGGAGCATATTGAGAATATCGAGAGATACAAAAATACGATAGAACTAAATCCTGAAAATTCAGAAAATTATTATGAACTTGGAAGGATTTATCATGAGATTAAGAATTTAAGGGATGCTATTAGATGTTATGAAAAATCCATTGAACTGAATCCGAAGAATTCTGATGCCTATTTCTGTTTGGGTGATGCGTTGGTTGGGGTTGGTCTTTATGAGAAAGCTTTGGATTACATTAATGATGCTATTGCTCTATACGGAGAACCTGCTAATTATCAAGAGTGTCTGGAATATGCTAATCTACATTGGGATAAAGGGAATGTGCTTGGGAGATTAAACAGGGTAGATATTAGATCAGGTAAATCTGTACCAGCAGCAATAAATGCCTATGAGAGGGCAGAGATTTACTATAAAAAAGCATTGGATTTATTAACGGCAGGAGGTGCGCCTCCTTCTGGTCTTGAAAAACGATTTGCTGCAGCTGGTTTTGAAAAATCAGAGGAGATAGAAATTCAGAAAAAAATAAATTCCGTAAGAATTGCCCTTGAAACCATCAAGAATCCGGGTAAATACATTCCGATGAGGGCTGAGCAGGTTGAAAGGATGTCTAAATTCTATGGTTATGATCTTTTTTCTGATTCCGACCTAGGTAAAAGCAGATTTCTAAGAACAAATGAGATTGCAATTCAGATATACGAAAAAAATCCGGAAATTTTCGGGGTAGAGAAAGGTAGCTCAATAGAAAGAAAATTTTTGGCATTTGACAGAACCTACAGGTCTGCGGAGTACATAGGTAAGGAATTAGGAATTGTAGATAAAGATAGTAAAATTCTGAAAATTAAAGATGGAAGATCAGGAGAATTTCTTATAGGCGAACATGAGAATCTTGTTAGGATTGAGGCTGAAATACCAAGAGTAAGCAGAGAACAGTTTAAGAGAATGCTTGGTGAACTGCCACCAGGGAGAGAAGGCGCATTATTGCTGGAGGAGTATAACAAACTGGATATAAGGACGCTTGAACGGCTGGATAAGATCGGCGATATCGCAAAGAACCATGGAGTAGAAATAAATGACAGGATTGGAACAGGAATATCCGCAGGAAAGACAAGGAGAGGTTCAATTGCCGAGGCTTTAAATTATGCGGCAAGCCGGCCAGAGATAAAGGAGCAGGTAGTTGAGGCAATAAGGCAGGAATATCGCCCAAAGGTGAATGAAGCCGCTGCAAAAGCTGTAGAGAGCGCAGCGGCTTCATTCACCTT
>JAKFXM010000174.1 GCA_021731385.1 Methanobacteriota archaeon | reverse complement strand
AAGACAATATGTCCAGTTCGAAGGGTTGAGGTGGAACAGGTTAAAATTCTTTCATAAGAAGCCAGAGAAAAACCGATGCCGCGACAATGTCTGCAGTTGTTCCGGGATTAAGTTCATTATTTCCCGGTCTCAATTCCCTATCGAATTCTTCAATGTTTTTTCTTCCTTCCAGAACAAGTCTTGCGTTTCTTGAAACCTTCTCTGCCTTTTTCAGACCAGCCTTCTTTAGAATCAGCGTGTCTGGAAATTCCGCCAGGATTTGCAGGTATGTTTTTGTTATTGACTTTCTGATATTTCCCGATTTCCCGTAAAATCCGCCCAGATACGGAAGACCGATATCAAAGACAATCCGCATTCCATTTATTAACTCCTCTGAAACCCTGTCCTTTTTTGCTGAAATTTTCATAAGTTTGTAGAAGGTAATATTTTTTTCAATCAGTTTTCCTTTCAAACCACCGGCATTTGCAATTTTTATGGCACTATAGAGGTTAACCGAATCCCTTATTGTTGAATTTTTTATGATATTGAGTATGTTCTTCTGCAAATATTTTTGAAAATCATAATTCTTTGCAATGCAAATTCCCGCACCGGCAGAGATCGGAACAAATAGCATCGCAATCCCCAAATGCGTATTTCCCCTCTCACGGGATTTTTTCACATCAGAAACTGCCTTTTTTATATTCATTCCGATCCCGATATTGCTCAGTGGAATTTTACCCTCTCCGGCCATAAAACCCATGATTGCAGAATCCTCCATTGCAGAGCCCATAGAAATCGCCCCGAAAAGAAAATCCTCATAAAGTGTATCCCTAAAATCATGGAGTGGGTCAACATTCCCTGGCTTGAAGGAACTTGCCTCAAGAATGGCTGCAAGTTGCGCCAGATCAGCAACTTTCCTTAATTTTCCCAATTGGCTCATCTTTTAAGATAAAGTTTGTAATTCCCCAACTTCCCGCCATAGTTTCCTGCAGATATTTTCACAAGCCCTTCTGTTTCCTTTGCAGCCTTAATTCCAGAGAACATTGCATCCCTCACAATACCTTCTGAAATTCCGTTAATAACAATCTCCGAGATTGAGTTCACACCTTCCGGAACTCCAGAATCTTTAACCATTTTGCGTATACCTGGACATAATTTCAGGTTCGTAGATGCGACCAGAAATTTGTATTTTGAGCCAATCTTAGTGCCAGATGCACAGATACCTCCCGGGAATGTGGTAACTGCCCCCTTAATTTTCTTTATGGCTTCAATAGCCCTTTCGGCAGATTCAATTGCCGAATCCCCTGTATTGCAGAAAAACCAGAGGTTTCCGCCCATTACGCCCTTTCCGTAGCCTATCTCTTTTTCTATAAGAAATTCCCCCATCATTATCGGAATATTTACAAGAATTCTTCCATATCCTTCCTCCTCTTTCTGAAAGCCATCTCCAAAAAATCCAAGTTTTTTCCCTATCTCAAATTTATCATCAGATATTATTGCATTGAATACTCTTGCCGTGGGCGTTGTCAATATACATTGTCCAATCCGGTGGATCAATTCAAGTTCTAATGCCCTTATTGCATCTTTTTTCCATGCCGGAATCCAGAATTGCAATATAGCGCCAGTCCTTTTGTCAGGGGTTTCTTCAGGATTTAAAATCTGGTCAATTCCGGCTTCACAACTGCAACCAATGCCGGATGTTGCATAGCCGGTTGCAGAATTTACCGCAACCATTAACCACTTCCCATCCCTCGCAGTTACTAAAATTTCTGAGTAGTAGCCATCAAAGCCCTCTGCATATGTATCTTCTATTTCCATTTTGAATTTAAGTGTATTCAGGATATCATTCCATTATTTTCAATTCAATAACCGCATCCCTGCCATTCCTCAATCCCTCTACCAATATCCTGTCCAGATCTATCGCAGCCTTGTCAGAATTTATTGCAAGCGTTCTGCTGCAGATAAAATTGCTCTTCCTGATAACCATGTCCGTAGGATGCGAAAGCGTAAGTTCGGGATGTCCTCGTGCTATTATCTTTTCTTCAATTCCGTTGGATTTTATAAGTATTTCAAGTATAGAATTTTCCTCTCTTAATTTATCTTTGAATCTGTCAGAAAGATCCAATAAACCCTTGTCTGCAGAAACAGCAATTATGCAGTCTCCTTTCGGTGTGAGATTATGCTCTTTTGTTATCTCCAATGTTGTCTTATGTCCTGACCTGATGTTTTTGTGTCCCTTTGCGTGTATTTTTTCAATCATCATCTCTTGTTTTCATACCGTTTCAAACAAAATAATCAAT
The DNA here is from genome assembly GCA_021731385.1 of Methanobacteriota archaeon. Classification (GTDB taxonomy): domain Archaea; phylum Altiarchaeota; class Altiarchaeia; order IMC4; family QMZM01; genus JAKFXM01. The sequence goes on along the minus strand of JAKFXM010000174.1, from coordinate 1,389 downwards.
GCCTTTTTGCCTTTGGCTATTCTAGCCTTATGTTTGTTTTTTTCTCCTTCAGGAATAAAGAACCCATTACCCTTCCTAAATTTTAACAGTATTCCATTAAAATCTATTGAAACCCTGCCCTTTAAGATATAACCCATATGTCCTTTGGTGCACCAATCCTCTTCGACAAATTCCTCTGAAAATTCTACTAATCGTATTCTTTGATTACCTTCGACATAGGATTTATAACGAAATCCTTGCGCAGGGCTTTCCCAATTCATGTTTTGAAAATTGATCAGATAATTTTTCATTCTTTAATATTCATCAAAATTTCATTTACATCTCTTTCCAGCCCAAATTTCCCAAAGTATCTGCATATATTGCTGATGTCCCTTTCAAGCAGCTCATTGGCAAGTGGATGATCCAAAAGAACGCCCTGAGAGAAATCTATAAGCACTGGACCCTTCCAATCGAGGATATTGTATTCGCTCAAGTCTCCATGGATAAATCCATTTTGATACATAATCTTAATGTAATCCACAATTCTATTTAAATAGTCCATGGGATTTCTTAGGGTAGAATCCTTAATCTTTGGCGCAGGATTTCCATCCTTTCCAATAAATTCCATAACAAGGACATTATTCTTCACTTTTATGGGCTCGGGACATCTAATCTTTCCCTTGACCCTCATAAGATTTCTGAACTCCTTTTGTGCCCATGCATAAATAAGCTGTCTGCGATTTTTCCATCCGTGAAACCTGCGATCTCCAATTATGTATTTCTCCATATCCTTGAAATTGCTCGCATCTATCGCATAAATCTTTATCGCAATTTCCCGTTCATTTGCAATTCCGTGGTATATGTTCGATTCCTTTCCCGTAGAGATTATGCCCTTCATCTCATCAATGTAACCACCCATCGCAAGTTTGTGGAGGGTCACAAACGTAGATTTATCAAATACGCCTTCAGAAATTTTTCTTACCCCGGGTTCTGTCTTCCTTTGCATAGATAATAGAATAGGAACAATAGACTTTATCCAGATTTCATACAAATAGATTTCTCAAAAAGCCACTCTTCTCAAGCCAGTTTGCCTCCTGATTACTATATCGCCAGAGGATATCCCCCTTTTCGTTACTCTGAATCTGCCAAGGCTCAATTAGAACTATGGTGCCCTCCTTTAGCCATATCCTCTTCCTTATTTTTCCCGGAATCCTGCACATTCTCTTATGCCCGTCGGTACACTTAACCAGCATCCTTCTGTCACCAAGAAGTTGCTCGACTTCGCCCAGAACCTGACCCCTCCTTGGCGTTCTTACCCTGAGTATTTCACCTTCAGTACCTCCTTTCTTCTTTTGAAACCCCTGTTTTTTGTTCCTTTCGGGCACTTTAATTACCTGTTATCTGATATAT
>JAKFXM010000177.1 GCA_021731385.1 Methanobacteriota archaeon | reverse complement strand
GTGTAAACTGATTCAAATTTGTCCAAGCCTAACAAAGAATCAAGCTCCTGCCTGCCGCCCTTTCTCTTCAGGTTGTTGACTAATTCTGTCAGACCACCCTGCGGAACATAGAGAAGTTTGTCTATTATGTTTTCGCTTAGAACATTCTGCAGGGCGTTATAAACGGAAGTAGGGTTATCCGCAACCTCTGTAGAGCCTATAAACATCTGAGCAGTTGATGATTTGTCAATATGTACTTTCTTTTCAACGGTGCATATATTTCCGTCCTTCTCAAATTTCAGTTTTACAGTAGAACCCCTCGTTCCATTTTTTATTTTTGACTTATAACCCGCACCTGATGCTGCGAATACAAACCTTATAGCTTCAAGAATGCTGCTCTTTCCCGTCCCGTTTCTCCCCTCAATCTGCAGTCCTCTTGACAGATATATATCCAAAAAATCATGACATGCCCAATTTCTTATCTCTAAATTCAGAAGTTTCATAATGGTAATATCTTTTCAATGAATTTCACGCCATACTTTTTCATTATGAAATATATAAGGGGATCAGTTTCGAATTTTGATTTAATTGCATTAACCTCCTTTTTTGTTCTTCCAAGTATCATGAATTTCATTTTCTTATGTGGATTCAGATGCATTACAACGTAATAGAAACCAATAATATCATAGGAATCAAACGGCTTTTTTTCATTTGCTATCCCGAAATTGCTTATGCCAAATACCCTCCCCGCCGAGTATTCCATACCAAGGAATCCTGCAGCCTTTGCCCTCGCATCCTGTATCTCCGGGTGATGAACAACAAGAAGCATTGGATGCTGGTGCTCTGTCCTGTGCTCCTCCTCATCAACATTTCTGCTCTTTATCTCACTTGCACGCCTATGGAGTGCATCCGCAAATGTTTGATAATCCTCAGTAGTATACCCATCCTCCCAGTCAACCCTCTTGAGTTTGTATGTCTGGTAGTCATGCACAGATGCAGTAATAAGAATCCTGCCGGCATATCGCTTGAGTAATCCATTCTTTTCAAAGAAAATCATAAGTTTGTAGCGCTGCTGTGCTATATGGCAGTGTATATTCCCGATACTTCTTATGAACCCGCTGGCAAATCCACCTTCATAACCGTAAAATTCCCTAAGCAGTTTTCTGAAATCCGAAATTCCCTTGGCCGGTATTCCAACAATCTTTTTGCCCTGCCTGAATCTGAATACATAAGGTTTTCCGTGCTCTTCTCTCCAGTCAAGCACATCACGCTGGAGTTCCAGTGCAAGCATTTCAGCATTCAGCATTCCGCAGTTGAATTCAGAATAACCCATCTCATAGGCAGATTCGCCCATTTTCCGGAGTTCATCCTCCGGCATATCCATGTATTCTTCTACTACATGAATCCTTCCATGACTCTTTAGATGGACAAATACCCTGAGGGTTTTATCTTTTTTAAGTTGCGATTCAATGTAAGCATTTATCTCCTTCATAATTATCGGCGTAAGGAATGCCCCCGGAATGCTGAGACGAACGATTGAGACCTCAATACCATTCTCAGCCCACTCCCCTTTCAACTGTTTTCGTGCCTCATCCAGAACGGGATTATTCTCCCGTGAATCCCCGCAGTCCACAACTATATGCAATTCTTTTTTATCCATAATCCCACCTGAAATTTTATCTATATAGACTTTTCGCCAAGCGGTAATGTTAGTTTTTATCTAATCCCAAAAGTCTATCATTCAAAATCCTCTACACTTGGCTTGGATGTTAGTTGTTATCTCAGATATATCCATAATCCCACCTGAAATTTTATCTATTTCTTTTTTAATATTAAATAACCTATTCCTAACAATGTATAGAATTGCTGCATATTCCCACTCGGATTCAGAGGTAAGGGAGATAAAAGAACTATCGGAAGTTTCGGAATTCATAAAAAAATACCCTGTCGTATGGTTAGACATGACATCACCTACTGAGGGGGATATTGAAAAATTGGGGGAATTATTCAACTTCCACAGGCTTGCACTTGAGGATTGCCTGCACACGACGCAAAGGTCAAAGGTTGACAGTTATGGTGATTATTTCTTCCTGATAACAAAGGTTGTAAAATATGATAGGGTGGCAGAGGCATATCAGTTGTCTATGTTCGTTGGCAGGAATTATATAGTTACTGTCCAGGAGAAGGATGATCCGGCGCTGCTAAATCCAATCTTTGAGAAGATCAGCCTAAAAACCCCAAGCATAGTAAAAAACGGGACCGATTTTCTTTGCTATATCCTGCTTGACACGATTGTTGATGACTACCTCCCGATTTTTGACAGGATTGATGATGAAATTGAGGATATAGAGGAGGAGATTATTGAGGATACGCCAAAGGACTCTATAAAGAGAATTTTTAAACTTAAGAGGGATCTGTTAATCCTGAGGAAGGCGTTATTTCCGACAATGGAGATGGTAGCCCGGATTCAGAGGGGTGATCTTCCGAACATGGGGAAAAAAACCAGCATCTACTTTAATGATGTCTATGACCATATTACAGAGGTTATTGACCTTTTAGAAACAAGCAGGGAACTGCTAAGCGGTGCATTGGATATACACATGTCAAAGATGCAGAACGTGATAAACGAGGTTGCAAAGATGTTTGCAATGTTTGCCATAATTTTAATGTGGCCCAGCGTAATTGGTGCTATCTATGGAATGAACTTTCCGGATATGCCAGAATATGGCTGGGGGATATATGGCTATCTTTTTGCACTTGGATTGATGGTTATTATGATGATACTTACATGGATATACTTTAGGAGGAAGGGGTGGGTATAACAAAAATCCCTAGGGCATGACCTCTTTTAATTTCAGCCCGATCTTCTTAATGACATCCATCTCCCTTTTTCTTCCATAGATTAATAAAAGGATAAACAATCCAAAGATAAGCATCTCGAATGTTGTCATTGGAAATGAATACCTTAAAACCAGGAGCCAGAATAAATTTCCAAGAATTATACCAAGACTTATTGCAAGAATTGCAAACCTCTCCCTTATCTTTAACAGGTATGAAAAGAATGTGGCCCAGAATATCCCAAAGAGAATTGTAAAAACAGATATTGCAAGATAAAAACCAAGATGTCCCAACCTGCCTTCAAAGGCGTTTATTATGTCATCTCCCGCTTCCCTGACACTCCTTACTGATTTGTGGGTAATTTTTGAGAATTTTTTAAATATTGAGATCCTGTAAATTTTCCTGTATCCTGCAAATTCAAGAAATCTGAATAATACCGGCAGGGCTAATATGTAAAGTGCCGAAAGTGCTATGAAAATTTCATAAGGTGAAAGGAAATTCAATCCATAAGGAATTGCAAATACGGGACCAAGGGCGTATGCAAGAATTATAAATTTTAACATTGTTATCTCTTTGAATATTGAGATTCTATAAGATTTAATAAGCAAAATTCAACAGGGTTGATTAGGTGCCAAAACCCTTTAGACCCGAAAAATCGCTTTGCGATTTTTGGGCAAGAAAAATTCGCAATGCGAATTTTTGTGCCCAATTTCTGCCAACCCGCAAAATTTCCAATGGAAATTTTGGGGCCCAATCAGAGCCGTTGGCTCTGATTCGGGAGGCAGAAATTCGGGCCCAATCAGAACCTTTAGGTTCTGATTCGGGAAAGGGTTTTGATGTGGCTGAATTCCAAAGGAATTCAGACACGTGTCAGACACGATTCGACAGCGAAGCTGTC
>JAKFXM010000019.1 GCA_021731385.1 Methanobacteriota archaeon | reverse complement strand
GCCTCTGGCAAAATTTTTACTGCTCCGTAATTGAAATTACAGAGCATGAACTAAAACGGGTGCTGAGATGAAAGTAAATTTTTTCACCCGAATCAGCTTAAAGGCTGATTCATGAGCCATCCAGGCTCTGCCACATGAAATGGCCTTAGGGCTTGAAGGGGCGAGGGGGTTGGTTGAGGAGATTCGTATATCTGGCTGAATACTTTTACACATAATGCACAAATTTATAAACTTTTGTGCATTATAATGAACTATATCAAAATGCCGAAATACAAAATTGCACTACTCCCCGGAGACGGGGTGGGTCCGGATGTTGTTGCAGAAGGGGTTAAGGTCTTAGACACTGTATCAGAGATTAGAAATTTTATAATTGAATGGAGAAAATTTGATTTCGGGGCAGAGCACTATCTGAAGACTGGCGAAACACTTACGGAAGAGAACTTAAAGGAAATTGAAAAAAATGATGCAATCTATTTCGGCGCCATAGGAGACCCAAGAGTTAAACCCGGAATACTTGAGCAGGGAATTCTCCTGAAAGTGAGGTTCTATTTTGATGAATATGTGAATCTTCGACCAGTGAGATTATTTGAGAATGTTCCCTGCCCGCTGAAGGACAAAAATCCTAGGGATATAAATTTCACAGTAGTCAGGGAAAATACAGAAGACTTCTATGTGGGAATTGGAGGAAGGGCAAAGAAAGGAAAAACAAAGGGAGAATTGGAAATTTTAAGAGAACTCTATAGTGTGAAATTCAACCTTGACATTGAATCTGATGCAGATGAAATTGCATATCAAATTGGGGTAATAAGCAGAAAGGGTGCCGATAGGATTATAAAATATGCCTTTGAACTTGCAAAAAGGAAAAAACTTAATCTTGTATCAAGCGTTGACAAGGCAAATGTCATTACAGATGTATACGGCTTCTGGAGGGAACGGTTTTCCGGGATGGCGAAAAATTATCCAGGAATACAGACGGAATTCTGCTATGTTGATGCGATAAATATGGATTTAATAAGAAGGCCTGAGAGATATCAGGTTATAGTTACTCCAAATATGTTTGGTGACATAATCACAGACCTTGGGGCGATTCTTCAGGGGGGTATGGGTATGGCTGGAAGCGGTAACATAAATCCCAATGGGGTTTCAATGTTTGAGCCCGTCCATGGCTCTGCCCCGGATATTGCAGGAAAGGGAATTGCAAATCCGATGGCGCAGATTCTTGCCGGGGCTATGATGCTTGAGGAATTGGGTGAAGAGAAAGGGGCAAAAGTAGTAGTTAATGCGGTTGAGGAAGTACTTAAAGAAGGAAGATTCAGGACAAGGGATATTGGCGGAAGTTCGAGAACAAAGGATGTGGGGGATGCAATTGCAAAAAAGGTTTATGAAATTAAGCAATAAAATTCTTGCGATTCTGGTTGTTTTTATTACGGGAATCCTGCTTGGTGCAGCTGTTTCCTGGATGTTAGCACCAGCAGTAATCCCGATTTCAGACAGGCTGTATTTTCCAGGACTTCATTCAGTGCTTCAGAATTCGAATTCCTTTATTCATGTTGTTATGTTTAAGTCATCCTATTACCAGAGGCAGGACAGTAAAGCAGACCTCATCCTTGATGATCTTATAATTGCAAAAAGAAGAGGTATTGATGTTAAGGTTATCCTTGAAGGAGGCGATGACTATTTAGGTGAGGAATTCCCCGGCGAACAGGCGAAGACATGCAAATATCTGAAGGATAACGGCATTGATGTAAGATTTGATCCTGCAGGAACAACAACGCATGCAAAACTCATAATTTCGGACAATAGTGTAATTATAGGTTCTACAAACTGGAACTACTACGCATTGGAGAAAAATCACGAGGCAGATGTCCTGATCAGGTCTAAAGATACTGCAGAAAAATTTGAAAAATATTTTTGGGAATTATGGACGAATTCAAAGGATACGAATTGTGAAATTCCGGGTACTATCACTGAAAAAATAACACAATACTGCTCAACGGTCAGGGACATACTGTCAAACAGGGATTATTGCAATAAAAAAGATGTTTCCGTGGATGGAATTGCAAGGAATATAAAATTCAGGACATCAAAGAAGGGAAGCAACTACACTACATTTGATATTTTTGATAATGGAAGCCTTAATGTTTTTTCCTGGGGAAGGCCTGATATCTCAGAAGGAAAATCCATCACAGTTCAGGGTAAATTTTATATGGAGAAAAAATCAGGGGAATATGTATTCTACGACGAAATAGAGGCAGACAAGGTTATTTAATGCCCTTAAATTACAATTTAATCCGAAATTCTTTATTCGACACCTTTGGTGTCGAAGCTATGATTTTGCTATGCAAAATCATATTAAGCCATAATTCTAAGTATTATAGATGCGCAAACTTGAGAAGGTTCTTATAATAGGCTCCGGTCCGATACAAATCGGACAGGCAGCGGAATTCGACTACAGCGGCAGTCAGGCATGCCTTTCCCTGAGGGAAGAGGGCATCAGGACGGTTCTGGTAAATTCAAATCCCGCTACAATAATGACGGAAATGGACGTCGCTGATATAATCTATATAGAGCCTCTAACCCCCGAAATTCTTGCAAAGATTATTGAGAGGGAAAATCCTGATGGAATTCTGCCAACAATGGGGGGGCAGACAGGCCTGAATCTTGTGTCAGCCCTTTCCGTTATGGGTGTTTTGAAGGATCATAATGTCCGGATTCTCGGAACTTCTATTGAGACAATAAAAAAGAGTGAGGACAGGGACTCATTTGCAAATCTTATGAGAGAAATTAATGAACCGATTCCCCCGAGCAGGGCCGTGAATTCCCTCTCAGAGGCCTATGATGCTGCAAAGCAGATTTCATATCCCATAATAATCCGACCCGCATATACCCTGGGTGGCGGCGGAGGCGGAATAGCCCACAATGAAATAGAGCTTGAAAGGATTGTGACCCATGGGCTCCAGATGAGTATGATTCATCAGGTTCTGATAGAGAAATCTGTTGCGGGATGGTATGAATTTGAATATGAGGTGATGCGCGATGGAAAGGATAATTGCATTATCATCTGCAACATGGAAAATATAGACCCGATGGGAATTCACACAGGAGAGAGTATTGTTGTAGCCCCTGCACAAACATTGAGCGATGTTGATAACCAGAAACTGCGTAATGCGTCAATAAAAATCATCAGGGCATTGGGCATTGAGGGCGGGTGTAATATACAATTTGCAGTACACCCCAAAACAATGGAATTTCTTGTAATTGAGGTCAATCCAAGGGTTTCAAGGTCTTCAGCATTGGCATCAAAGGCAACAGGTTATCCGATAGCAAGGGTTGCCGCAAAGATTGCAATAGGAAAAACCCTCGACCAGGTTCCGAATTCCGTAACAAAGAAGACGCCTGCTTCATTCGAGCCTGCACTTGACTACATTGTGGTGAAAATACCAAGATGGCCCTTTGACAAATTCAGGGATGCTGACAGACGAATAGGAACACAGATGAAATCAACCGGCGAGATTATGGCAATCGGCAGAACATTTGAGGAGGCATTCCAGAAGGCAATAAGGTCGCTGGATATAGGTAGGGAGGGTTTTTCTGGGACAAATGAGAAGGATTTGGACAAAATCAGGGAAAATCTGAAATTCCCTACAGATGAACGTATCTTCTATATTGCAGATGCAATGAATTTGGGGATGAGTGTAGGAGAGATATCAGAATTGACAGGTATAAATC
>JAKFXM010000185.1 GCA_021731385.1 Methanobacteriota archaeon | reverse complement strand
AGTATATAAACGCATCACTAACCTCAGCTTCACTACGAATACTCTTAACATCCTTGACTAATTTTGCAAATTCAGGTATTTGCTTTATCTCCTTTAGGGCATCATTGAATCCTGTTATATTTTTGTAAAATACTATTGATACATTTCTATAATCAATTTCCTTGCAGATATTCAGGAAGTCAGGAATCTCCGAGATTTCCCTAACAGAAGAAATAAATTCGTCAAATCTATTTTCCAACGCAATACCTAAATTATCTCTAACGACCTCATGCATCACATCCAAGGTTTTTACAAATCTTTTCCTGCCAATTTCCAATGCAAGGTTTGTAATTTTTGAAATGTATTCATGGGCTTTACCATCTGTCCTCTCAAAGAATATCCTTCTAACCCTCTCTGCACCACATTTATCTATAAGTGCTGATAGAACAGCATCTATCTTTTCTAAATTTTCTTTATTTTTTATTACATTCTTGATTGATGCAATTGATACAGCTAAATTTTTTGGACTTCTGTAGAAGAATGATGATACACCGCCCTTGCCAAATCTCTTGTCAAGGATCTCTAAGAATTCAATCAGATTTTCTATCTCTTTCAATATACCGAATGCCTCTGCAGTCTCTTTTGTTTTTTCCTCTAACTCCAAGGCTTTTCTGAGAATTTCGGGATTTAGGATGTTAATTAATCGCATTAACATCTCCCTTGGCATTTCTGCGATATGCATGGCAAAGGTTGCAAGCCAATAAGGTTCATTAACAAATATCCTTCCAAGATCACCAAGCCCGCCTTTTATTAGGTGAAGGATTTCCAGGACATTTTCTATTCCCCCTAATCTTTCCAGAGAACCTGCAAATTTATCCAAATCCTTCTTAACCACTGCTGCAACATTTTCTATCCCAATAACACTGACAATTTCGATCAGATTCGAGATTTCCTTTAATCTTTCAGGATTCTCTTTCCTGAATTTAAGAAGAAGTTCATTGACATCCCCTAAGATTGGCTTACTCGCAGCTTCATTTGCAACATCTATCGGTGAGCGCCCAAGTTCAAGTGATTTCTCATAAATTGACTCTAAGTATCTATTTCTTGTTTCCTCAGAACTACTAAGGAATATTGCATCCGTCTCAAGAATCCCCGTCATCTGTTTTTTGATTCCAATCTTCCAAAAAATTAAGAACTGTTTTGCAATATTCTCCTCTATAAGTCTAAGGGAACCATCTAGGGTTCTTCTCAAATCCTTATTTTCAATACTTTCAATCTTTTTTCTGTCATATGCCCGGGTTATCTCAATGTAAATCCTCCATTGATCTGGATATGCCTTAATCGCCTCTTTTATTATTTCAGGAAGTTGGATTTTCGGATATTTATGCAGATAATCATCAAGAAGTTTTTCTGGATCAATTCCATGTCTTTTGGCAAGCCATCTTGTTATTATAATTTCATTTACTGCACGATTTCCTATGGTGAAACCCTTTTCCTTTTTAATTTCACTTACAATCCCCCTATACTCTTCTGCATATTCGTCTTTTCCTACACTATCGAATACCTCTTTTCTTACCTTTCCAAGGGGGTCTGTTATTTCTGGAGCAATTCCCGGCTTCTGGAAGACCCTGAAATTAGCCTTGAGAAGCAATGGAAGTTCAGATGCATCTGTAATAATCTTAGCACCAGAAATTTCAATCTTCCCCTTTGTCTTCTGGCCCTTTACCATCTTGACTAGTTCAGATATGTGGAAGTCTGTTTTAAGCTGCTCTCTAATATTCTCTGGAAGCGCTACCTCCTTGTAAGGATTGCCTTTCTCGTCCTTCAGGTGGGGTATCAAAAAGTAGTCATTCTCTGATAATAGAATGTATCCTCCGGGATTCAGAAATTCGTCAATAGAAGGCATAAATTCCCTTAACTCTTTTTCTCTTGTAAGCCCTTCCTCACCCAAGAAAAGATGACTTCCTTTGAATATTATACAGTCAAGTTTTTCATTGCCAAGATACTGTGAGAGTATATCAGTATCGCACATATCCCCCTGCAGTAGGGTAAAACCACCATCAAATACCTCATATTTGGTCAGATCTTCTTTTTTCGTTAGACGCTTAATTCCATCCTTTATCTTTTCAAATGGCGATATACTGACACCATGAGAAATTATCTTACCTATACTTTCCGTATATTTAGTAGGCTTTGTAATGATTGCACCAAAGCCAAGATATCTGCCGAGGATTCTTTCTATCTCCTTTTTGCCGAGCGCAACCTTCATATTTCCTAGTTCAGCCTCGTTGAAGGCGAAATATATCAGTCTCTCTTTCTTGTCTAATGCCTCTGCTAAGAAGATATCAGCACCGCTTGGCAGGTATAATATCCTTCCTTGCAATATCCCCAAGTCATGCCATATCCTTATCTCATTCAGGTAGTTCTCTAATGCCTTTTCAGTTACCGCAGTGAAGAAATTCGTATACACGCCCTCCTTTTTGTGAATAACAATATGTACATCCCCACCTTTCCATACAGCCTCAACCTTTAGACCTTTCTCATCCAATTCCTGCCGTAATCTGTTGAATTCAGGTATTAGTCTTAGTTCCTTCATTGAAGGGGGGGCATATTTTCTTATAGAAGATTCTAATTTTGTTATCTCTCTCAGGTCAATCCTTGCCTTTTTATCCAGCTTATGCGGTTTTGTTCCATAATCATACTCTATTACCTGGTTTTTATCTATCTTGTCAGCATATTGCCGTATCTTGAATATCTGTTCTTCCCTCTGCTTCTGCATGTCTAACTCAGCAATCTTCTTTTTAACCAGATTTCTGATGTTATTTTGAAGATCTTCATTTTCGGGATTAGTGTCAAGTTTATTCAGAAGTTCTATTGTTTCGTTATCAGTTGCAGTGGTTATTGCCCCGACAGCCTCTCTCAGATTTTTATTTGTCAGAAGGTCGAGATTTTTGCTATCATAGATATTATTCATAACAAGAAGCTCTGCATTACTGATAACTGTTTCATAATTATCAAGGAATTCTCTGGTAACAGGGATTTCCCTGTTATGCAGGTCTATTGCACGATTGATTTTATTTTCAAATTCTTTGTATTCCGGCTTTTCTGAATCTTTTTTTACAACATTCTTTTTATAAGTTTCATAAATCTCTCCTGCGTGGATTTCTGCATAGTCGTTGAAATATTTTTTACCGGAAATTTCAGGTTCGGTAATGCCTGCCTTTTCCAGTTCCTTTAGGGCGGTCTCATAGGGCAGAGAGGCAGCCATCGTGCCGCCGCCGAATTCTGATTTCTTGACTTCAGATGGTTTTCCTTCCTTCTCCGGTTTCGTTGTTTCCGGGATTTCTTCTTTGGGTAATTCTGCCTTTTCTTTAACTGGTTTTTGTATTACTATACCTGTGAATACTTTCTCTGGGTATTCTATTGAAATACCAATTTCTTTTTTCTGCAATACCTTAAACCCGGTTTTCTCAAGTATAGCGATCCATCTTTCAGGTGGTGAGGTATTTTTTATGCAAGTTTCCCGTAAAACCAGAGTATTCAATGCATTTTGTTTTTCTTTTCCAATAGGTTTATATCGTTCTAACCAGTCTTTTATCATTGATATTTGCTTATGCATAGCCTTGATCTCATCAGGATGGTGAAATCTCAGAACTGCAACCCCCCCGTCACTTAGGGTTTCACAAATCTCTTTAAATGCCTTTTCTGGATTTTCTAGATATTCGAATAAGAATGCCGATACTATCACACTTACATCTCCCGGGCTT
>JAKFXM010000183.1 GCA_021731385.1 Methanobacteriota archaeon | reverse complement strand
ATAGTAAAGGAGAGACCTGTAAGAGAGAGTATTGTAATATTGGAGAAATAATCTTAATTTATTACGCCAATCTGAATTCATTTATATCAATTTTTATGTATTTTGGTCTTATTCTATAAGTTTTTTCGTCAATCTTCTCAATTTTAAAAAATCCTGTTTTATGCCTCTTCGGGTATTTACTTGCCTTCCTCTGCTTGTCGTATTCTCTTATAATTACTGGAGGAAGTTTAAAAAAGTGAAAAGTTTTATTTGGTTGCAGAGTACAGAGAATGAAAAAACTATTTTTGAGCTTGGAGAGCTTTTGTATACCTTTTTTCGTTATAGGAAACCCATAGATATTATTACCCTTTGCCATAGGGTTTCTAGCTTTTAGTTGGTAGAACTCTACCTTTATTCTACTAACCCCAATCATATCAATTCCCACATCTTTAAAGGGATAGAAAGGCTGAATGTCTTTTTTCCACAGAAATTTTGCAAATTCGGTTTCGGCGAATGAATCCAAGTTTCTCCGGATAAAATACTTTTTATCTATTTTCATTTAGCTCAAGTTTAGGGTAATTTATTTCAGATTCTTTCCCATCCTTATAGCCTCTAAATATACCTCTTCCCTAAGTCTAAACCCGTGTCTGACTAATTCCTCCAGAAATTCGAGATATTCATCATAAGTAATCGTCTTTTCCTTCAGGGCACGAAGCAAGACATATAGTGTCCCCCGGGGCTTTAATCCAAGGGTTTTTGCAGCCAACCTCGCATGGGTTTGATCTATAAGTATCTCTGACGATTTTATATTAATGGCCAATGAGATTGCCTCTGCCTCGCCCTTGTCTATGCCAAATTCCTCAAGATGCTTTAATGTTTTCGTTTCCTTGACCTTAATCCAGCCATCTTCTAAGGATCTTTGAACTATAAGAGCATCAGGAGAATTAAGTTTTATGCCAGCATCAATAACCTCTAATTTCACTTCATTTGGGATTATGACCTCATGAAAAAATTTCTGAAGCAGACTTAACTTACCAATCTTTGCTAAATATATAAGAGGTGTAGAATTCGAGACTATCATTTTACCAATGCGTTATAGTCCTCTCTAAGATCCTCCAATGCATATTGAAAGGGTATCCCTCTTTCTGAAGCCAACTTCAGCATCTCTCTTAGTGTCAGATTACACAATCTGGCCGCTTTCCATATTGTTATCTTTCCATCCCTATATTGCCGTAATGCATGTTCTATCTTCCATCCATCTACCGAGCTGGCCAATAATCGCCTGACAACTGAGGAGGTATCTAAATGCTCTGTCTTTGATATATACCTAATACCTTTTGCTAAATCATCAGGAACTCTTGTTGTCACAGTAACGCCCATGATATCACCTATTTATAATTCGTATTCAAAATATATAAATTGAATACAACATGAAAATCCTTGGTATAAGCGGTTCTCACAGAACCAACGGAAACACTGAAATTCTGGTAAAGAGGGCATTGGATGTTTGCAAAAATAACGGTGCGGAAACGGAATTCATAAATCTTGCAAATTTAAGGATAGGATATTGTACTGACTGCAATCACTGCGTAAAGGAAAATAGATTCCGGTGCCCTATAGACGACGATGTTCCCGAAATCCTTGAAAAGATGGCAGAAGCGGATGCAATCATCATCGGCTCTCCGACATACTTCGCATGTATTTCAGGAAAATTAAAGGCCTTCTTTGACAGGTCATTGCCTTTGAGAAGGGACAACTACAGATTATCAGAAAAGGCAGGCGGTGCAATTGCAGTCGGCGGCAGCAGAAATGGCGGTCAGGAATTTGTCACAATGGCGATACATAACTGGATGCTCCTCCAGGAGATGATTGTTGTATCTGATAAAAAGACAGCCCACTTTGGCGGGATTGCAGTCAGCAGAAAGTCAGGGGAGGTATTAAATGATGAGGTAGGATTGCAGACTGTTGAAAATCTTGCGCTGAAGATAATCGAGACAGTTAAGAGAATGAAATGACCATACTGAAGAAAATTTCCCTGGCGGTACTTTCAATTCTCCTGATTATAGACATAAATCTGATTGTTTTCGCAATTTCTGTAAACGAAACGATACTGAACCCGGAGTTTGTTGAATATGAACTTGAGAAATTCCACGCATATGCGAAGATAAAGGAGATTACATTTAGAAATTTTGAGAAGAATGGAGTATTCGTAAAGATAATTAATGAATCAATAACTGAGGAATGGATAAAAACCCGGTCCCGTAATCTGATATACAATTTCTTCAGTTATCTTAAATCCGAAGATGATAGGATTAACCTAAGTGTCTCAACATCGGAGGTGAAAAGGAATATACATGATAATATCCGGAAAGATGTTACAAATCCAGTTTATGCAGACTATATGGAGAATGAACTCCGGAATTTTCCTGACGAGGTTGATCTTTCCGCCTATTTGGAGAATGACATAAAAGGGACACTAAATGACCTTCAGAGAGCAGTAAATTATTTTTATCTTGTATTCTATCTTTTAATTGCGATAGCGGTGGTAATCCCGATTCTAGGCATAATAATCACCAGAAATCTGAAATCGGTAATCCGGTTTATCGGAAATTCGGCATTTATGGGGGGATTAATCTCCTATGGAACGGGGATACTTACGATTGATATGCTCTCCCGGAAATTTCAGATAGGGGAAATGCCGGGTACCATACCGGATGATATTGTGCGGGGAATTCTTGGGGATATTTTTGAACCGGTGAAAATTTACGGGCTTATCCTTTTACTTTCCGGGGCAATTCTCATGATTTTATCGTTTTTTATCAATAACAAGAGAAATAATTGAATTTTTTATTGCAATACGAAGTATGTGGCTGAGCGACTTTGTTGCCCGAAAAATTCCTTTGGAATTTTTGGGCCCAATCAGCCTTCGGCTGATTCGGGTTCAGACATATGTCGGAGAGGCAGAGCCTCTCCGCCACATTGCAAGTTAAGATTTGTGAAACAAATCTTTTTTAATTTAGAATTCCAAATTCCTGATGGTGAACTAGGCCGGGGGGGCGGGCGTCCCCTGTAACTTCAAATCGTCCTCATGGAAGGGCTGAAGCCAGAGGGGCGATTTGCAGACTGCTTGTTGGTCTGGATTTCTAACTGTGATTTCTCGTCTCGCAGGATTGTCTCCTGCGGGAACCGGGTCAGGTCCGGAAGGAAGCAGCCCTAACTGCAGAAGATGGTGCTTGCGAGGTAGCGGGATTGAGAAGGTATCCGGGCAGCCAGCAATCGGAATGCATCTCCACCTTCGGGCGCGTTCACCATCCAAACCGCGAGGGGGTTTCACCCCCTCCCAGTAAAATTTCGTCTAAAGTAGAATGGTTTATAATGTTTTGACGAAATTTTAGTTTCTGGTTCTTCCTGACCACCCCCAATTAAATGTTAATTATAATTTATCATGGTAATTCTTTTGGGAATCAAAACACCTTCTTTTTAAGAAAAGGGTTTTGAAAGAGAAAAGGGGTTCAGCGGATGAGAACAGATGATAGAATTTCCAGAATTACAATTGCAACAACAATGCTGATTACAAACTTTGGGTCAAGTTTCGGCCCACCTTCATCTACATCAAAGTATCTGATTAGTCCTGCGCCTCCTGCAGGCCCCTGAACATTCTGTTTTCTCATGGTTGGCATTTTCTATTAATACGAAACTCTTTAGAGTTTCGTAGCTATGATTTTCCAAAGGAAAATCATATAATACGAAACTCTTTAGAGTTTCGGAGCTATGATTTTGCATTGCAAAATCATATTAATATTTTCATCTTGA
>JAKFXM010000079.1 GCA_021731385.1 Methanobacteriota archaeon | reverse complement strand
TAATTATATTTACGAATATTTGAATTCTTAAATTATTATATTAGGCGACTGGATTTACGACCGGGTTTTCGAAGTTCTTCTTATGACCTTCACTTTGTTCAAGGCATTTAACAGTGCGATTAAGAAGGCCTTATTGCCTTCGCAAAATCACCCCCTTCTTGATAGAAATTTCCCTTAATCGCATATGTTCAACAAATGCCCACTCGTCGCTGCGTTGATACGCGACAGATTACCTTTATGTATATTGTGGGTGCCTCTTTTATGATAGCCTGTGCTGACTAAATGAGCAATAATATCATTCTGGAACGCTTTTTCTGAAGTATCGGAAGCCATATCATCACATCATATATATAATAGGAAGAGGCTTAACGGGATTATTGCAATATCGCCTTTTTGAATCAACTGTTTTTTGCTTACCATGCACCCGCTTCCCAACTTGTTTAAGCCCCTAAAATCCTCAGAATTCAATTCATTCTGATATGTGACATCCACGCCTGCAAATATATCCTGCGATTTAAAAACATAGTCCACTTCATATCCTTTGTTTGTCTTCAGGTAAAAAACATAGTCCGAAGCATCAAATGTGTCTGTAGGCCTGATGTTGTGCGCCGCCCTGTTGAGGTGATCCCCGACAACAGATTCAATAAGCTTTGATTTATTTTCAGCAGATGAGAGGAACTCCATTGACGATTGAAAAGGATCCTGTGCAGGATTAATAAGCCATCCCTGCAAAGCATGAAAAATAAACGGGTTCAGTATATGTATTTTTTTGTCGCTTGCTCTTTTTATTGTGCCATCCATCTCGATTTTGTAAAAAATATTGAGGACAAACATATTCTGGAGAATATTTGCATATTGCTCAACTGTAGGCGGCGAAGGGATGCAGTTTTCTTTTCTGATGCTATTCCAGCTGACAGGGGAGCATATTTTCTTTAATATCGAAGCAAGTATCATTTTTGCGGTCTTTTCTTCGCGGTTGGTTCTCGCGATATCTCCTATGAGCTGACGGATGTAAATATCATATATTTGTGCGTTTATTCTCTTGTGCTCGGTATATTCGTTTACAGCAATCATTATTCCTCCGGTTATGAGATACTCTTCAAATATTGAATCAATCTCTGGCAAAAGCCTCACAAGATTGTGGGCGGATTTTGGCAGTGTTCCTGAAATAAGCTCAAGAAACTGTTCGGTTCTTTTCTGGGCAATATCCAGCTCAAATGCCTGAACTTGCTTGTATAATTCTGGATTTTTCATCTGGACATATTCTGCAAATTTCATGGGCAATAATATCTTGTGTGTCTGGACATGCTCTTTTTCACCAACTCTTCCGGGAAGCCTTTCAACGCTTGTTTTTATATCAAGCGTATGCGAACCTGTTAATACAATCGTAAGATTTTGGTTGCCATAGTTATCTACAAAGAACTTGACTGATTTCTGCCAATCCTTGACAGAAGATATCTCGTCAAGGAAAATATGCACTCTTTCCCTGTTCTGATTGCGGACCCACTCATAGTATGTAGTAAGCAGGTCGTTTAATGCGATATTGTCTCTCAATAGGTCGCATGCAAAATACATCACATTCAGGGGGTTGTTTTTTTCAAGAAGGCCCCGTATCATGATTTTGACAAGCGTTGTCTTTCCCACCTGCCTTGGGCCTCTTATGCTGTAAACCGCGTTCTTGTCAAGAAAAATATATTTTTTCAGCCGGGGCGCCCATTTTATTTTGGCAGAGTCAAAATCCTTAATCTTTGGGTCCTCGTTTATTCTTCCGGGGGTGTCCCACCATAGATTTTGCTTTCTTATCTCGATAAGGTCCATGTTTATATTGAAATATACATTGCTTTATAAATATGTTTATATTTGAATATAAAGCTATTTATAAATAGGTTTATATCAGGATATAAACTCTGCACTCTTGCGCACATCAACCTTGCCCGTAACAACATGATGAATCAATGATTTTTTAAATTCTTCCAAAAGCTCAATCTTTTTTTCAATCTTTTGGATTGTTCGGTCAATCTTGGATGTAGCTTTATCGAGATATTGGGCGATTTGGAGTTGTTCGGATTTTGCGGGTAAAGGAAAACTAAATTCCTCGAATGTTTCTTGAGTATTCATATTTATATGTTAATATTATATTATTATTAACTAATAACTTTTGGTGATTGATATGTCTGAGTTTTTGAATATAACACGGTTTGAGCATTCCCCCACCCTGAATACTGTTTTTATGGTAGAAAATACCCTGAAAAATATAGATGAGAGTGTAATAACGGTTGCTGATTTGAAGAAGAAGCTACCCAAACAGGTAAATCACAACACCCTGAAAATCATACTTGAATACCTTGAGGAAAGCAACAAAATAGCTGTAACCATGAAGGGAATCACATGGATACATAATACAAACCCGGCCCTCAGGAGAGCGATATCCTCCGGATTAGAACTATGAAAACAATTAGAATAATATTTTCACATAATAGACCGCAAAAAGTGATTTATAATTCTTAAATCAGAAGTATATCTAAAGCAAGAAAAATGGATATTATGTACCCGAATAAAGAGATAAACTCCATTATAAGGCTGAAATTGTATAAAGATAGAAAAAGTCTGGTAAAGGATGCATTCAGAGCACTCTTGGAGTTGAAACCTTCTTTGAGGATAGAAGCCGCTATTGATCTTTACAGAAAAAAAGAAATAACTCTATGGTCTGCTGCAGAGATGGCTGGTATGAACATGGAGGGATTTAAAGACATCTTGGTAGGTAGGGGAATAGGGATAGAAATATCCTCATCCAAAGAGGAGAGTGAGCGAAGACTGAAAAGGGTTTTTAGTTAAGATGCTTGCTATTTTAGACTGCGATATACTCAGCACATTTGCAAAGATAGATAGAATTGATCTTCTGGAAAAATTATTCTCAAAGCTTCAGATGCCCTATGCCGTTTATGTAGAACTGGTAAATGCTAAAACATTAGGATTTGGATTTCCAGAGAATGTTTTTAAGAGCAAGATAGAGCTAACAGCCTTAAAGGATGATGAATTTAGAGACTTTGAGCGATTCATTAAGAATCCGGGCATACATCCTGGAGAGGCTGAGGGTATTGCTATGGCTAAGAACAGAAATGCTGTATTTCTAACTAATGACGGAAGAGTGGTAAAACTATGCGAGAAAAATAACATTCTGGTTCTTGACTTAAAAGATGTATTAAAGCAGATAGCAAGAGATAAGTTGGTAGATAAAGGAGAGATGCTTCAGATTTTAAAGAATATTGAAATAAAGGATTATACAACCATAAAAGAAAGTAATGAAATTTTGGGGGAGTATTTGACATAATTCCTCACAACGGCGAGATTCTCCTGAGTTCATCAACAATCTCCGGGAGAATTTCAAGCACATAAGCAATGTCCTCCCCAGTATTCTCTTTTCCAAGTGTGAATCTAAGAGATCCATGTATCTTCTCTAACTTCAGACCAATGGCTTTCATGACATGCGATGGTTCAAGGGATTTTGACGAGCATGCGGAGCCCGTTGATACTGCAATTCCTTTTGCATCAAGCTTCAATAGCATGGACTCGCCCTCAACCCTTGAGAAGCAGAAATTCGCATTATTTGGCAATCTTTTTGTCGGATGTCCGTTAAGCCACGAATCCTTTATCTCAAGAACTCCTTTGATTAATATATCTCTTAATTCTGTCAATCTCTTTGCTTCAGAACCCATTCCCCACATAGCTAACTCGGTAGCCTTACCTAATCCGACAATTCCGGGGATATTTTCTGTGCTTGACCTTAATCCCCTTTCATGCCCCCCG
>JAKFXM010000115.1 GCA_021731385.1 Methanobacteriota archaeon | reverse complement strand
TATAATTATTCTACTTTAGAGGAAATTTTACTGCTCTGTAATTGAAATTACAGAGCATGAACAGCCTTTTTCTTTCTTTTCCAAAGAAAGAAAAACGCTGGCGAAAAAGAAAGAACCCGAAAAACCCAAAGGGTTTTTGGGCAAGAAAAATTCGCATTGCGAATTTTTGTGCCCAATTTCTGCCTTTGGCAGAAATTCGGGCCCAATGAGAGCGAAGCTCTCATTTGGGAGGAATTTCACTTCATGAAATTCAATTTTAAAAGACTAAATTTTCGTTAATTACGCCTTCTTTGGAACTACCTCAATCACCATGCCTGCTGCAACTGTTTGCCCCATATCTCTTATGGCAAATCTCCCAAGTTGCGGGAAATTCTTTGCAGTCTCTATCACTAGCAGTTTTGTAGGCTTTACTTTGACTACGGCGACATCACCCGTCTTCAGGAACTGTGGCTTCTCTTCTAATACGCCACCGGTCTTTGGATCTATCTTCTTTACCAATTCTGTAAATGTGCATGCCACTTGTGCTGTATGCACGTGGAAAACCGGCGTGTAACCTACTGTAATCGCACTTGGATGCTGTAGAACAACTATCTGTGCAGTGAATTCCTCAGCAATGGTTGGCGGACTATCTGGAGTTCCTACTACATCACCCCTCTTTGCATCATTTTTTCCTATACCTCTTACATTGAAACCTATGTTGTCTCCAGGCAATGCCTGAGGCAACTGTTCATGATGCATCTCAATAGTCTTAACCTCCCCAACTGCGCCAGACGGCATAAAAACGATCTTCATTCCCGGCTTCAAAACACCGGTCTCAACCCTTCCCACGGGAACGGTTCCAACACCCGTGATAGTATAGACATCCTGAATCGGCAATCTTAACGGTGTGTCTACTGGTTTTTCAGGCACTTTTAAATCGTCCAATGTGTTTAAAATGGTTTTACCCTTGTACCATGGCATCTTGGCACTTTTTTCCTTCAGGTTATCGCCGACATATGCTGATACCGGTATAAAGGCACTATCATCCAATTTGTATCCAATACTTGTGAGTAACTTATTCAAGTCGTTCTTTACTTCATTGAATTTTGATTCTTCGTAATTTACTGCATCCATCTTGTTTACCGCAATTAACATCTGCTTTATGCCCAATGTCTTGGAAAGGAATGCATGTTCCTTTGTCTGCGGTTGAACTCCATCCTTTGCAGAACATACGAGAACAGCAGCATCGGCCTGAGAAGCACCCGTAATCATGTTCTTGACAAAATCTCTGTGCCCGGGCGCATCAATGATTGTGAAATAATTCTTCTGGGTCTGGAATTTCTTATGAGAGATGTCTATCGTAACCCCCCTTTCCCGTTCCTCTTTTAGGGAGTCCATAACCCAAGCAAATTCAAATGTGGCTTTGCCCGTCTTTTCAGCCTCTTCCTTGTACTTCTTTATCACCTGCTCTGAAATCTCGCCAAGTTCGTAGAGTAATCTTCCAACTAATGTGGATTTCCCGTGGTCAACATGCCCTATAAACACAAGATTTATGTGTGGTTTTCCGGCCATTTTATCCTCCATTAAATTAATATCTTTAGTAATTTGATTAGAAGTTTATAAATAGGGAGTGGTAATTTAAAAATGAAAGTTGTTTATTTAACTTTTTAAAACTAATAGATTCTATCTGAAGATATATAAAAATGATTTCAGAAGAAATTGAATTAAAGGGGCATATAATTGATTCGTTAATCCTCCCAAAAATTTTGGATACCATAATGGATATGGGGGGAAATTTCGAAATACTGCAGTT
The DNA here is from genome assembly GCA_021731385.1 of Methanobacteriota archaeon. Taxonomy (GTDB): domain Archaea; phylum Altiarchaeota; class Altiarchaeia; order IMC4; family QMZM01; genus JAKFXM01. The sequence goes on along the minus strand of JAKFXM010000115.1, from coordinate 2,039 downwards.
GGATGTCGGAAAGACAAAGGTTGATGAGAGTTATGCAAAAATTCTTGTAAAGGGAACTGAGGAATTATTCGATGAACTTGAAAGGCTTGGTGCATTACTTCCGCGAAAAGAAGTAAAAACAGAGGTTGCACCCGCGAATAGCACATTATCTGATAATTTTTACGGAACTACGCATCATCCAACATCTGTTTATCTGAACAAGAAATGGCGCGAGGTTAAGAATATTGAGATGGATTGCGTTGTTGTAATAGAAAACAACGAGGCAACATGCAAGCGCCAGGGTCTTGTTAAAAAGGGTGACAAGGTCGTTATTGGTTTTGAGGGCATAAAGGTCGAAGCCCCGCAGAGATCAAGAGAACCTCAGGACATATTTGGCTTCATGACCAGCACGGTCTCGCCGGAAAAACCCATAAATTCATACATAAAGAATTTGGCAGTTGAGATGAAGAGAATTAGGGATAATAAGGGATTTATAATCCATGTTGTCGGTACTGCAATGGCGCACACAGGCGCTGACAGGGCTCTTGCAGAACTTATACAAAAAGGTTATGTGCAGGCGTTGTTCACCGGTAATGGATTTGCAACAATGGATATAGAGAAGCGATTGTTTGGTACAACACTTGGCATGGATGAAAAGACCGGAAGGGTTCTTAAAAGGGGCTATAAGAGTCATCTTATAGCTATAAACGAGATGTGGAAGGCAGGAAATATAAAAAAGGCTGTTGAGAAAGGCGTTTTAAAGAGCGGTGTTATGTACGAATGTGTCAAGAAGAATATTCCTTTTGTTATCGGCGGTTCTTTAAGGGATGATGGTCCTTTGCCCGATACAATTACTGACGTAATGATAGCACAAGATGAGATGAGGAAATATGTTCAAAAGGCTGATATGTGCATGATCTATGCATCAATGCTTCATGGAATTGCAGTTGGAAATATGTTGCCCTCGCGAGTAAAGACAGTTGCAATTGATATAAACCCTTATGTTGTGACAAGATTACAGGATAGAGGAACAACACAGGCGCTTGGAATGGTGACAGATCCTGCATTAGCGGTTGTGCAATTGGCAGAGGAATTGAGGGGATTGGAGAAGGGTTGAAGAAGGACAGGTGTAATATTCCTGCTTGGCGATGTGACCGAGAGGTTTGCCTCCCGGACATATGTCTGAGCGACAATTCGACAGCGAAGCTGTGTGGCGGAGGCTACGCTTCCGACATATATCCTAAAGAGACATTGTCTCTCCAGATACATTGAAGTTCACGCAAGACCTTCGGTCCTGAGTGTGTCAGACCGACCCGAAAAATTTCCGTTCAGGAAATTTTTGTGTGGCCGAGAGGCGACACAACCGAGCCTCAAAGGCTCGGGTGTGTGTCAGAGGCGAAGCCTCTGCCACAAGCCTCTCGGACATATGTCAGAGCCCGAATTTGCCGGAGGCAAATTGGGCCCAAAAATCGCCTTGCGATTTTTCGGGCGACGAAGTCGCTCTGCCACATGCCCAATTAGCGACTATGTCGCTAATTCGGGCCCAATTAGCCTGAAGGCTAATTCGGGCCCAATTGGGCCCATTGAGCCAGAGGCTCAATCGGGAGGTCTGCCACATCGAGGACTTTGTCCTCGAACCAAAGTCGCTCAGCCACAAAATGATATGGGCCCGCTGAGATTCGAACATAAGGGCAAGACACCTACGGTTTCTTGCCCTTATCAAGACCATAAGGGAACCTTTCGGTTCCCTTATCAACCCAATTTCATTATAATTTAACTCAAAGCAAATTTGGGAATCCAAACACTTTCGCAAAGGGTTTGGGCCATAATCAACCCTAATCTTCCCTTACCAAGCTAAATAACCAAGCCTACTATGGAGGATTTTGGATGATAACCTTTTGGGAATATCCTATATCTAAGTTCCCTGCTTGGCGAAAAGGCTATGGGCCCGCTGAGATTCGAACTCAGGACCCCTCGATGTCAGAGATACAGAGAAATTCTTATCAGTCGAGTGCTCTAACCATGCTGAGCCACGGGCCCGAATAGGGTATAAATAAAGA
>JAKFXM010000048.1 GCA_021731385.1 Methanobacteriota archaeon | reverse complement strand
GCCTTAACTAGTTCCTTAGGTATATACTTTTTAGCCGCTTTCTTTTTTAAATTGCCTTTGCCGAACTCTTTTATCCGTTCTTCCAATTCCCTTAATTTACCCCTTAATTCCTTCTCCGTAGTTTCAAGATTCGCAAGCCTTGTTTCAAGTTCCTTCTCCTTTTCTTCTAATTTATCTATTCGCTCCATATTCCCCCTCATTTATTAAATTATATATCTAAATATGTAGATATGTCAAAACGGATCAGAGTATTTGATACAACCCTGCGGGATGGGGAACAAACCCCGGGAGTTTCTCTGATTCCGGATGAAAAACTCAGGATAGCAAAAGCCCTTGACGACCTTGGTGTTGATATAATTGAAGCCGGCTCAGCAATAACAAGTCAGGGGGAGCAGGAGTCTATAAAGAGGATAGCAAACGAGGGGCTTAAGGCAGAGATTGCAAGTTTTGCCAGAATCCTTCAGGGCGACATAGATCTGGCAATAAAATGCGATGTTGATTCTATTTTTCTTGTTGCTCCTACATCTGATCTGCACATAAAATATAAATTGGGTACTACCAGAGAGAAGCTGCTGGAGAATACATTAAATTCAGTTCAGTACTGCAAGGATCATGGTTTGATTGTTGATCTATGCACAGAAGATGGTTCAAGGAGCGACATAAATTTCCTTAAAAAGGTTCTAAAATCGGCAATGGAATACAAGATAGACCGCTTTACACTTGCAGATACTGTTGGGATTATGATGCCTGAAAAGACAAATAAATTCTTCTCCGAATTGAAGAAGGTCTCAAAGATTCCTATCGGGGTTCACTGCCATGACGATTTTGGTCTTGCTACATCAAACACCCTTACAGCGGTAAATTCTGGCGCTGATGTTGTTGATGTTACAATAAATGGCCTGGGGGAGAGGGCAGGAAATGCATCGCTTGAGGAGGTTGTTATAGGTCTTGAACTTGGCTATGGTTACAAGACAAATATAAAAAAACATAGGATAACTGAAATTTCAGATCTTGTAGAAAAAATTTGTGGAATTCCAGTGCCTCCAAACAAGGCAATTGTAGGAGAGAATGCATTTACCCATGAAGCCGGAATTCATGTCGATGGAATTCTGAAAAAACCTGAGACATACGAGGCAATAAAACCTGAACTAGTGGGTGCAAGGAGAAGATTTGTTCTCGGGAAGCATGTTGGTTTAAAGGCTGTGAAGAACATGCTTGATGACCTTAAGATTTCAGTCAATGATGAGCAACTTAAGGAGATATTTACAAGGATAAAATATATGGGTGATAAGGGTAAAAGGATTACTAATGCAGACCTTGAGATAATTGCAAATTCCGTTCTTGGGATAGAAACGGAAAAGGCAATAGAACTTGAGGAACTTGTTGCGGTTGCGGGAAATAAATTTACACCTACTGCCTCCGTAAAGATAAAAATTAATGGCAGGGAAATTACCGAATCTTCTGTAGGGACAGGACCTGTTGATGCGGCAATAAATGCGATAAAGCATGCAACCAAGGACATTCCCTTTGAATTAACTGAATACCATGTCGATTCCATCTCTGGCGGGACAGATGCTGTAGTGAAGGTTCTTTTGAAATTGAAAAGCAGAGGTAAGATAATCACATCGCAGAGCGCTGGTTCAGATATTGTTCTAGCGAGTGTTGATGCGCTTGTCAATGGGCTGAATCTGATAATTGGAAGATTAAGATAACGGAAATGAGACTTCTTTTAAGACTGAAATCAATAAAGGACACTGCCTACGAAAACCTTTACCACAGAAAATTTCAGGGCTTTGTTTATTCCCTGCTTTATGACACTGACTACCATTCCCTTCACGACAAATCAGGATACAAGTTCTTCTGCTTTTCAAATATCTTTCCTATTGGGGACATAAAAGAGGAGGACAAAAGAAACCTGCTTTTATCCTCGCCAGACGAAAAACAAATTGATGTTATGGAGAGTAAACTAAATTCCATTAATGGAAAAAATATAAACATTGGCGAAATGTCCTTTCAGTTGATGGGGGTATCAAGAATAAAGCCAAGAATAGAAAACGGTAGCAGGCTGGTATCGGCAACCCCGATAGTGATAAGGATCCCTGAGAGGAACTACAAAAAATATGGAATAGATTCTGATAAAAAATACATTTATTGGCGTCCTGAATATGCTTTTGAGGTCTTTGTCAGGCAGTTGGAGGAAAATCTTTTCAAGAAATATAACGAATTCCACAAAACAAATATTGAAGAATTTCCGGTCTTCGAGCAATTTATCTTTAAAAAAACAGTTGTTAATCATATTCTTGAGGATAACAGGGAGATAAAGGTGATAGGCTCTGTCTGGGAGTTTGCATTCAGCCATCTGGCCAAAGAACAGAAACAGATATTGGAATTCGGCATTGACGCCGGATTCGGGGAGAGGAATCCATTGGGATTCGGGTTTATGAATGTGGTGAGATGATAACAATTATAGCATTTGAGGATGTAGAAAGAATAGGAAAAGATATCGGTTATAATGTCTCAAATAAAGGTTCAATTGAGTTTTTGATATCAAAAATAAAATCAATAAAACCCTCCAATAATGTAAAAAGAGATATAGCTGGAATAGCAGGCAATATATGGTATGGAATAATAGCCAATCATCCTTTTTTGGATGGAAACAAGAGGACAGCAACAGAAGCAATGAAGCTATTTTTATATTCAAACAATGTTAGGTTAATAAAGAGAAGTTTGATGAGGAAAAATTATATTTTGTTGGTCCTGGAGAGACTAATGTTTATCTTCTTGCAAAATCCTACAAAGATACAGTTGCCATAACATCAGATTTAATGGCTTATAAAAAACTAGTAAAAAGGGGGATAGATGTTGTAAGATCAGATGAACTCCTATTAGAAGCATTCAGGAGAAAAATTTTCAACTTTGATGAATTTTCCAATAATTTAATAAAACTTCAAGTGGTTGGCGGAACAACTGAGGAAAGGGTAGGGTTTCTAATCAAAAAAGCATTAGAGATGAAAAAATGGAAACAAGAGTAGTCACAACTAGGTTACCGGATATATACATACATGAATTACAAAGCCTTGCTCAGGAGGAGCATATAGAAAGGGCAGTATTGATCAGAAAGCTGTTGCTTGATTCCTTAGAAGATTATATGCTGAAAAAGGCCGCAGAATCTTACCAGAGAGGGGACATAGGCATAGAAGAAGCAGCAGTCAGAGCCAAGGTCAGTACGTGGAGGATGATCGAATATCTGAGAAAACATAATATAACATCTCCCCCGGAAACACTTGGAGAACTGGGGGAGGGCATAAAAAGGTCGGAAGACATTATGAAAAGGAGTAAATAGAATTCCAAAGGGGATATGAAAATAGAAATTCCGATGCAGGGGATATGAAAGAGAAGGATGGCAAGACGGCAGAATATGAGAGAATGCTCGAAGAAGCAACTGTTGATTGCTACGGCGATGAGGAAGAGTTTTCAGGAGTATTATGCACGCTTGAGAGTGAATTGAAATTCCCGTTTGATGCCGTTGTCATGGGAAAGTCTGCTAAGGTTTTGAAGGTGGATGACAACAGGAGTAGCCTGAGAAGCGGCATTATGATGAAGGTTGAGTTTGAGGGGAAAAAGCACAGCGTCGCTCTGGCGATAATTGATGTTACAGAGAAAGGGTCAAAGAATGCAAAGTGGGTTGAGTGGGGGAAGTGGTGGATGGGGGAGTGAAGATATGCAGACGCTAGAAATTAAGGGGTTGACGAAGGAAGAGGCAGGATAACGCCAGAACAAAGAAAACTACAGGAATTCGTGCTCGACATGGAGATCGGGGAAGGAATAGGTATGGGATGGG
>JAKFXM010000103.1 GCA_021731385.1 Methanobacteriota archaeon | reverse complement strand
AGATGCAGGAAATATCCAGCAAAAATATCTTTGATATATCATTGGGAGGAGGTTAATAAGAAAATCAAAAGGCAAAGAATAGAACTTGCTTTTCATAAATCTTTTTGATGAAAAAAAGAATATTCTTCTTTTAATAATCTTAAAAATAGATTTTGAGTAATATCCTGTAGAAGAGAAATACTCAAATGTCTTCCATGTAAAGAACCTTTTATGTGTAGGGTCGTTATAAGCCCCCTGCCCCGAGAAATAAGGAGATATTATCTTCATCCTTGCTTCTGGTTTTGAAATCCTATAAAGTTCTTCCATTATCTCCATGAAATTCTCGATATGTTCTAATACATGTTTGCAGTAAATTTCATCAAATTCATTATCATCAAATGGGTACGGGAATTTCTCTAGGTCATGAACTACATCAACCCCATCTAATTCCACTCTATCCAAATTTACATAACCTTCTTTTATTTCCCTACCACACCCGATATTTAATCTCTTTATATCATCTTTGTGATCCATTCAACCTCCTTTCTAAGACCCCCTCTTAATGATACCTTTGGTTTATATCCTAATTCACTTTCCGCTTTTGATGTATCTGCATAGGTATGCACCATGTCTCCCTTCTCTCCGTCCATATATCTGATCCCTGCCTTTTTTCCAGTAATCTCCTCAAGAATCCTAATGCAGTTATTTATCCTAGTTCTTGAACCACCCCCTATATTATAAATCTCCCCGTTAGCGTTGGAATTCATAGCCAGGATATTTGCCTCAACAGCATCCGAAATAAATGTAAAATCCCTTGTCTGGTTGCCATCACCATAGATTTCAATCTCTTTGTCATTCAGGATTGCTTTAATGAATTTATGAAAAGCCATGTCCGGTCTCTGCCTTGGCCCATACACTGTAAAATACCTAAGGGATATTGAAGGTATTTTGTAATTCTTCCAGTAAAGATAACAGAGATTCTCAGCAGCCAGTTTTGAAACTCCATAAGGAGAAATCGGCCTTGTGGGAGATGTCTCTTTCATAGGCAATTCATTTGTATCCCCATATACAGAAGAGGATGATGCGTATATAAATTTTCCAATACCAGAATCCTTGCATGCCTCAAGCAGTTTCTGTGTTGCAAGAATATTGTTTTGCGTATAAATCTCGAAATTCTTCCCCCACGAGTGCCTCACACCGGCCTGGGCAGCCTGATGAAATACAAAATTAACATTCTTTAGAACATCTTTAAGATCAATATCCCGGATATTTTCCTGAATAAATCTGAAATTCCTGTTTTTTAACGAATCTTCAATATTTCCTTCCTTTATCTCCCGTGAATAATAATCTGTAAAGCAGTCTACACCTATTACCCTATGCCCCAAATCAAGGAGCCTTTCCGTTAGATAGCTCCCTATGAATCCCGCGCATCCTGTTACTACTGAATTCATCTTACAGAGATATAAACTCTTTCTATTTTATCTACGGCAATATTAGATGTAAAATTTTCTTCAACCCTATCCCTTGCCCTTTTACCTAATTCCCCCGCAAGTTTTTTATCTGATAGGATCTTTAATATAGCATCCCTCAATGCTGCAGCATTCTTTGGCTCAATAACAATTCCTGCATCACCTACTATATAAGGCATTCCTGAGATATTAATTGCAATTACCGGCTTGCCGCAAGCCATTGCCTCAATAAGCGATATTCCAAATGCCTCCTGCCTTGTTACAGATGGCAGGACAAAGACATCACAGGATGAGTAGTAAAATGGTATTTCTTTATCCTCCGCATTAACAAAGTGAATATCATCAATATTCTCTGCATTTTTTTCCAATTTTTCCCTTAATGGACCATCACCGACAATCACAAGGGCAGAATTATCCAATTCCTTTTTTACCTCAGCAAACGCCCTTATCAGATATTCAACACCTTTGTAAGGAACAAGCCTCCCGATGAATAAAATTATCTTCTTTTCATTGAGATTATATAATCTCCTAATTCTGCTACCATCTACTCCCGGATTAAATTTTTCTGTATCAACAAAATTTGGAACTATCTCTATTTTATTTTTGAATCTTCGCAATGTGCTGGAACCCTCAACATAATTGGGTGTTGTTGCAATTATTTTCCTAGAATGTCTTAATACAAAATATAAAAAGGAATTGTAGATGAATTTGAACGGCTTGTGATACCATTCATCCTTTATTATGTCTGCATGATATGTCACTATTAATGGTTTTTTTCTTAATATGGATGCAATAAGTGCAAATATGCTATAAAAAGGATCAGGGAGATGCAGATGAATTAGGTCATAGTCTTCTTTCAGTAAGCCAATTATTACACCTGGCGTGAACGGATCATTGAATATTGTGAAAAGATTTGAAGATCTGTGAATTTTAATACCATCAAGAATTTCGTAACTTCTACCCTTTGGTATATTTGATGTAAAGACCACTACCTCATTACCCCTTTCTGCAAGACCCTGCGATATCCCCAAAACATTTGATTCTATCCCCCCTCTATGCGGATAGAAGTATTTTGTCAGCTGTGCAATTCTCATATGTATTAATTTAGAATTCAGTTTATTTATTTCAGCCTATCCAATACATAAAATATGAAATTCAATATAACTGATTTTGTAAAACCCTGGGTTCCGGGACTTGAGGAATATATCCCCGGAAAGACCTTAAAGGGGTACATAAAGTTAGCCTCAAACGAGAATAACTATGGGCCTACCCTGAGGGTTGTAAGGGCGATAGAGGACAACAGGCTTCTTACCCACATATACCCCCACATGTATGAGTTAATACAAAAAAAGGTTTCAGGTTACTGCAGTCTTACGCATGAGTATGCAATTGTCGGCAATGGCTCTGACGAAATACTGGATATGATACTGAAGGTTTTTAAGGGACCTGCACTGGGATTTTATCCCTCATTTGCAGGCTACAAACTCTTTACAAAAATTCTTGGTGAAAATTATCTTGAGATAAATTTGAACAAGGACTTCAGTTTTCCTGTTGATGAATTTATAAAAAAGTCAAAGGATGCGAATATTCTGTTTTTATGTAATCCCAACAACCCTACAGGCACTGTAATGTTCGAGGATGATATTATAAAAATTCTGAATGAAGGCAAAATAACGATTGTTGATGAAACCTATTATGAATTCTACGGGAAAACGGTAATCCCGTTAATTTCGGAATATAACAATCTGATCGTCTTAAGGACATTTTCAAAGGCATTCGCCCTTGCAGGGCTAAGGCTAGGTTATGCCATATCCAATCCGGAAATTATAAGGCTACTGCACAAGGTAAAACCCCCGTTTAATGTAAGTTCCATGGCACAGATGGCTGGCGTTGGCGCCTTAGATGATGAATATGCAACAAAGATGATAATTTCCAAGATTCTGAAAGACAGGGAAAAAATGTACAGGGAAATCAGCAGGAAATTCAGGGTTTTAAAGCCAAACGCAAACTTCCTTTTTGTTGATGTAAGCCCCATGAAATCCAGTGAATTCTGCGAAAAACTTTTCAAGGAAAAAATAATTGTAAGGAATATCGGAAAACTTGAAGGCTTTGAAGGGGAGTATGTAAGGATAAGTGTTGGAACAGAGGAAGAGAACAGGGAACTCTTGAGGGTTCTGGCGAGTTTTTAGGATATTTAGTTTTGTCTTCCATAATTCTTCATATGCGGGATCGTAGGGTAGCTTGGTCAATCCTTCCAGCTTTGGGAGCTGGAGACCTGAGTTCGAATCTCAGCGGTCCCATATCCGAATTCATCGAATAGAATTAGGGTTGATAAGGGCACGAAGTGCCCTTATGTTCGAATCTCAGCGGTCCCATATCCGAATTCATCGAATAGAATTAGGGTTG
>JAKFXM010000190.1 GCA_021731385.1 Methanobacteriota archaeon | reverse complement strand
ATTGTTTTCGGATGTTTTGTATATTGCGAAGGATTTGCATTAATATTGTATTTGAAGGCAGGGCATTTACTCCACAATCCTCCAAAACCCCGAATAAACCGTAAATTCCTTTTTCCTTGCAAATCCGACAAGTGCGACATTTAATTTCTCTGCAATTTTTATTGCCCTTGAGAAGGGGGCGGTATTGGATACAACCAACGGAATTCCGACCCTTGCAGCCTTCAGTACTATACCGCTTGAGAGCCTCCCGCTGAACAGGATAAATCTGTTTCCGAAATTCTGGTTCTTCATCAATGCCTTTCCTATTACCTTGTCAAGTGCATTATGCCTGCCTATGTCCTCAAATCCGAAAAGAAATTTTCCTTTATTTGAAATCAATGAAGCGCTGTGCGTTCCCCCGGTTAATTTCCATTCCTTTGGAAATTTATCAAGATATTGCAGGGAATTTAAAATTACATTACTATCAAACTTCTGCAATGAATCTACGGGCTCTGGTTCGGTCTGGAGAATTCCGGTGCATCCTGAGGTTCTCAATTCAGTTGCAAATTTTACATTAGATTTATTCTTTGTTTCTATCAATATGTCAGAACCAAGAATTTCAATCCCGTAAATTTCCTCAAAATTTGCTATCCCCTCAGAGACAATAAAGCCAAGTGCAAGTTCCCTAAGATCTTTTGGAAGTGTAAAAATGGAAAACACATTGGAGTCATTTACATGGATATGGAATAATCCCTCCTCAGAGACATTAACCCTCTTTTCATTAAATTTACCCTTCTCGTACCTTTTTGCCTGAATTTCCACCATTAGTTTTAATTTGGAATTGGTAATTATATAAGATAAGCCACCAAATTATACGAAACTCCTATGGAGTTTCGTAGCTATGAATCTGCGAAGCAGATTCATATTAATGATGGTCTATGTCAATAAAACGCTTTGAATGCGGCGGAGAACCAACGGTTCTTCGATATATGCCTGATTACCTAATTCAAAAACAAAGAAAATGACCAAAACATCAAAAATTTCCGGATTCTATAAATTGGGAATTCAGGAGAGAACCAAAATTGTAAAGGAATTTTCTGGTCTTAGCGATGACGATATAACAATCCTGCAGTCCGAAGGGCTTAAGTTAGAACAGGCGGACAAGATGATAGAGAATGTCATCGGAATTATGAAGGTCCCTCTTGGAATTGCTTTGAATTTCACAATCAACGGAAAGGACTATCTTATACCAATGGCTACCGAAGAGCCTTCCGTGGTTGCAGCAGCGAGCAATGCCGCAAAGATTGCAAGGGGGTCAGGTGGCTTTAAAACAAGCAGTACAGAACCAATAATGATTGGTCAGATTCAGATTATTGCAGAAAATCCGGAAAGAGCAAAAGGAATAATTCTTGAAAATAAAGAGAAAATTCTAAGCATTGCAAACGCCCAGGATTCAACACTGATAAAATTGGGCGGCGGTACAAAAGATATTGATGTAAGAATTATTAGCACAAATTCTGGCAAAATGGTAATCCTTCATCTCCTTGTTGATGTCAGGGATGCAATGGGTGCAAATGCGGTAAATACAATGGCCGAGGCTGTTGCCCCGTTTATTGAGGAAATTACAAATTGTAAAGTCCTTCTGAGAATTATCTCAAATCTTGCTACTGAAAGACTGGCAATGGCTGAAGTAATTATGAAGAGGGGTATAATAGGCGATGATGCAGTTGAAGGGATAATAGACGCATATCAATTTGCGGTTTCAGATCCATACAGGGCAGTTACTCATAACAAAGGCATAATGAATGGTATAACCTCCATAGTTCTTGCCACCGGAAATGACACAAGGGCTGTAGAAGCAGGTGTTCATGGATATGCCGCAATTGGCGGGAAATACAAGCCACTGACTACATGGGAGAAAAACAAAGACGGTGATTTAGTTGGCAGGATTGAGATTCCAGTTGCTGTCGGGATTGTAGGCGGGGCAACAATAAATCCTGTTGCAAGAGCCTCTCTGAAAATTCTTGGGGTAAAGACTGCAAGGGAACTGAGCGAGATCATTGCTGCAGTAGGACTTGCCCAGAATTTTGCTGCATTGAAGGCTTTAGCAACGGAGGGAATCCAGAGGGGGCACATGTCGCTTCATGCGAGAAATATTGCAGTCATGGCAGGCGCTAAGGATAATGAAATTGACAGGATTGCAGAAATCCTGGTGAATGAAAAGAAGATAAGGCTTGAGAGGGCAAAGGAGTTGGTTAAATCTGGGGGATAATCTACTTATCATAACATAGGATTATCCTGCTATTTTGAATTTTGTTTCAGTTTATATTCTTAAAATAAGGTTCAATAGTTATCAAAAATGATAACTTTATATACCAAAAATAAGAATATATTAGTATGAAGGCCATGGAACTTTTGGAAAAACTTAAGACAAAACCTGTTTTCAAGGTACAGGACGTTGAGAGAATTGCGTATTCAGATAGAAGCTATGCGAGGTTGACACTCAACAGACTGAAAAAACGGGGGCTTGTTAAAAAAATAAGAAAAAACGCGTATACAACAAAAGATAACATATTAGTAATAACGAGCAACATAATTTACCCTTCTTATATATCTTTCTGGTCCGCTTCATATTTCCTTGGATATACAGAACAAATAGTGAACACAATGCAGATTGCCACAACAAGAAGAATAAAACCAATAAAATTTGAGAAATACGAAATAAGATTCATCCCTCTGAGACATTTTTTTGGATACAAAAAAATCCGTACAAATGAAGGGGAAATATTTATTGCAGAGGATGAAAAACTCCTCATAGACGCATTACTGAAACCAAAAGAGTGCGGAAACTTTGATGAAATAGAAAAAATGTTTGAAGACACAAAAATATCTGAAAAGAAGATAATGGAATATTTGAAAAAAATAAACAAACAGGTTGTTATTAAAAGAGTTGGATTTCTTCTTGAAAAAATAAAAGCCATAGATATTTCTGATAGATTTAAACTGGATAGGAACTATGTGATCTTAAATCCATTCTCAAAACAATGGCAGACAATAAACAATAAATGGAGGGTGAAGATATGATAACAAAAGAGGAATTAAAAGACTATGCAAGACTGACTGGATTAAATCTTGGGCAGGCAGAAAAGGATTACTTTCAGACTATAATTTTGTTTATTCTATATCAGAATTACGGAAAGGATGTTGTTTTTAAGGGAGGGACAGCATTAAAAAAATGCTATGGTCTTGATAGATTCTCAGAAGATCTGGATTTTACCTGTTTGAAGAAAACAGACACAAGAAAATTAGAATCCGGGTTGAAGAGATTTGGCCTGGAATTCGAGATGGAAACAACGAAGTATGAAAATGGGCTGAAAATAATCATAAGAATAAATGGCCCTTTATACATAGGGATAAGACAAAGTTTATGTAAATTCATTATTGACTTTAGTTTGAGAGAAAACATTGTTCTGAGACCGGAGATTAAAACAATAGGAAGGTTTTTAGAAGAGATTCCATCATTTGATGTCTTGGTAATGCAGGAGAAAGAAATTCTTGCAGAGAAAGTCAGGGCAATTCTAACAAGAGTTAAAGCAAGAGATGTTTATGACCTGTGGTTTCTTCTAAATAAAGGAATCAAATTTGACTCAAATTTAGTAAATGAGAAGATTAGCTATTACAATCTTAAATGGAATTATAAAGAATTTGAAAAAAACCTGAAACTGAAAAAAACGGGTTGGAACACAGAATTGAAGCCACTGCTTTCTCATGTTCCTGATTTTGATGGCGTAAAAAAGGAAATTTTAGAAAGAATCAAAATTCAAGAAAATTTTGCCTCTGGCAAAATTTTTACTGTGTGGCTGAGAGCCAAAGGCTCTCAGACACGTGTCAGAGCGATGAAATCGCTCTGCCACACTC
>JAKFXM010000124.1 GCA_021731385.1 Methanobacteriota archaeon | reverse complement strand
ATATGTCAGAGCCCGATTGAGCCTAAAGGCTCAATGGGCCCAATGAGAGATTATCTCTCATTCGGGCGACGAAGTCGCTCTGCCACATGCCCAATTTCTGCTTTGGCAGAAATTCGGGCCCAATCAGCGACATGGTCGCTAATTCGGGTTTTTGGGCCCAATCAGAACCTTTAGGTTCTGATTCGGGAAAGGGTTTTGATGTGGCTGAGCCCAAAGGGCTCAGACACGTGTCAGACACGATTCGACAGCGAAGCTGTCGAAGTTTCGAGACCAAAGGTCTCGAACCGAAGTGTCTGCCACATTCCCAAAAACCAAATTTATGAATGAAATTCAAGGGAAAGGTAGGGTCCCGAATTTTTGCTATGCAAAAATTGGGCCCAAAAATCCCGTAGGGATTTTTCGGGTGATAAGGGTGGGATGTGGCCGACCTTCGGTCGGACACGCGCCCGAGCAAAGCTCGGCCGCGAACCGTAGGTTTCCTGCACTTATGTTGGTAAAGGGCAGGAACTGCCCTTATATGCGAAGGATTATAGAGGATATCCTTAGGAAGTAAGATGGATGAATTGATACATATAAAAAAGGTCGAAAGTGAGGTTTCGGATACGATAGAAAATGCAAGAAAGAATGCCGAGAAGGGATTTAATAAGGCAAAGTCAATGAGGGATTCAAGAATACAGGAAATGTCGGAAAAGGCAAATACTGAGATGAACATGGAGATTGAGAATGCAAAGAAAAAGGCTGAGAAAGAGGCAGATGAAATATTAAAAAGTATAGATCCGGAATTGAAGGAGATAGAGAAAAAAGGCAGTAAAAATATTGATAAGGCAGTTAATATCGTTATTGATGAATTTTTAAGCATAAAATGAAATTCATGGGAATTTCATAACTATGATTTTCTAAACTAAAATCATATTAATCCGAATTCAGAGAATTTCGGAGCCATGATTTGTGGCAGAGCAAAATCATATAAGATATAACATGAGTTCATTCACAGCACCAAGCAATTACGCATATCCAAACGTAAGGGTTATGGCAATGAAGGGGTTTCTCCTGAAGGATATGGATATAAAGGCGTTAATCAGTTCCAGAGATCTCGAAGGCTATGTAGCACTGCTTGAACATACGCGTTACATGGAGAATTTCAGCAAACTGGAGAGGATCAGGATTGATGATATTGAAAAAGCCCTGTTTGTACATCTTGTGAATACAAACAAAATGATACAGGATATGGTTCCGGATAAAGCAGCTAAATTTTTTGCAGAACGCTCCAGGAAGTACGAAATTGAATTATTGAAAATTCTGATAAATCGTTCTGAGAGGACCAATTTGGATTACAGCAGTTACTACCCTCTGCTAAGCAGGGATATAAAAAGGGTTATCACCCAGATTATTGAGTCAAAGGACATTACAGATGTCGTTGAACTGTTAAGTAAAACAGAATATGGAAGGTTCTTAGAGGGGGTTCCAGTCTCCGGAGAACAGAGATTATCATTTATCACTGCCCTTGATAGATATTACCTTGAGAGCCTGTGGAGCAACATAGGAGGCTTGCCTAAGATAGACGGTAGAGTTGGGAGGACGATTGTAGGAACTGAGATTGATATAATAAATATAATGACAATATTGAGGGCCATAAAAGGCAATTATGATGCCGGGAAATTCATCATTCCGGTAAGTTACAGGCTGGGGGATGTAAGAGGAATTTCAGGGATAGGTAATATTTCAGATTTCGTATCAAAACTTTCAAATACGGTTTATGGAGATATTCTTGAAAAAAGTCTCCCAAAATACGAAGAAACAAATTCGTTGTTGTCTTTTGAATTGAATCTGAAGAATTACCTCCTACAGAAAAGCAAAGAGTTATTTGCAGGTTATCCATTCCATATGGGAATACCGCTTGGTTTTCTTATCATCAAGGAGATGGAGGTTGAAAATCTCAGGGCGATCGCAATTGGCATAGATTCCGGATTACCCTCCAATGAAATTGAAGGTATGATTGCGAGGTGAATTTCATGGGCATTGAAAAAATAGAAATTAGGATTCGTAACGCAGGACAGGGGGAGATAGCGGAAATAAAGAAAAGTGCAGAAAAGGAAATTAAGAGGATAGAGGATGAAATTAACTCAGATGCATTAAGGGCATACCAGCAGATAAAGGAAAAACGAAAACAGGAATTGTTCCTCATACCGAAAAGGATAGTTTCAGGGGCAATTATGGAAAAGAAAAGGAGGATAGAGGAAAAAAAGATGGGGGTTGTGGATAATGTATTTGCTATCGCAAAGGAGAAAATCCTGAGCATGAATGAGGATGATAAGAAAAAAATCCTGAAAAATCTTGCAGAGGAAGGAAAAAAGCAGGTCAGGAAACCGGTGGTTTATGCGGATAAAAAGTATGCAGATTTAATAAATGCAAATGCCAACAATATTGGTGATTTCGGTGTTGTTATTGAGAGTGAAGACAAGACATTGAGTATAGATAACACCCTAAACAATGTTATGAAAAGGCTTGAGCCGGATCTCAAACCAAGATTGGCAAAGGTTTTGTTTGGTGAGAATTAACATGTACCTCATTGGCGACAGATTAATAGTTGCCGGAATGGAATTAGCGGGCTTGAAGAATGCCTTTATTGCTGATAAGGAAACTGTAAGCAGCGTACTAAAGGATGTTGGCAATAAGGCTAGAATCATTGTAATAACCCATACACTTGCCAAGTATGCAAAGAAGGATATAGAAAAATTAAGAAAATCCGAGAAGATAATTGTCGAGATTCCGGATCAGAGCGGTGGTGGCGAGGACACCATCAACAAGTTAGTGCGCGAGGTCGTGGGTTTTGAATTAAAGAAGTGAGAAAATGGGCTAGATTCCAAACCCTTTAGAAAAGGGTTTGGATGTGGCTGAATTCCATAGGAATGTGGCCGAGAGGTGAAACCTCTCGGACATATGTCAGAGCGACGAAGTCGCTCTGCCACATTCAGACACGTGTCAGAGCCCGATTGAGCCTTTGGCTCAATGGGCCCAATGAGAGCGTTGCTCTCATTCGGGCCGAAGGCTCTGCCACATTCCCAAAATTAAAATATGAATTAGGATTGACAAAGGCATAAGACGCCTTATATATAATAAAATGGGCAAGATTATTAGAATTGCAGGTCCTCTGGTAGAGGCAAACGGGATGAGAGGAAGTCGGATGTACGAGGTTGTTAAGGTGGGTGATGAGTCCCTGATAGGTGAAATAATCCGCCTGAACAGGGATACGGCATCGATACAGGTCTATGAGGAAACAACGGGTCTTAAGCCCGGGGAGCCGGTTGAGGGGACAGGAAGGCCGCTTTCGGTTGAGTTGGGTCCCGGAGTTCTGAAGTCTATCTATGATGGTATACAAAGGCCTCTTGACCTGATTAAAAACAAGGCAGGGGATTACATAACGCGGGGAATTAATGTCCCTCCCATAGATAAGGGGAAGAAATGGGATTTCATACCAAAGGTCAAGGAGGGGCAAAGGGTATCTGCTGGGGATGTAATTGGTGAAATTCAGGAAACGA
The DNA here is from genome assembly GCA_021731385.1 of Methanobacteriota archaeon. GTDB lineage: Archaea > Altiarchaeota > Altiarchaeia > IMC4 > QMZM01 > JAKFXM01. The sequence continues at coordinate 376 of JAKFXM010000124.1, read as the reverse complement.
AGATCATAAAAAACAGGGTTATGGTTCCCTATGGTGTTGAGGGTACTGTGGATAGTATAAAAGAGGGGAAATTCGGGGTTACTGAAACCGTTTGCGTTGTAAAAAACAATAAAGATAAAAAACATGAGATTTCGAGCATGCAGATCTGGCCGGTCCGAAAACCCAGGCCATATAAAAATAAATTAGAATCTGATATACCCTTAATTTCCGGACAGAGAATCTTTGATACATTTTTCCCGATCGCAAAGGGCGGAACAGCGGCAATTCCTGGTCCATTTGGCAGCGGAAAAACAGTTTCGCAGCACCAACTTGCAAAATGGGTCGACGCTGAGGTAATTATTTATGTTGGTTGTGGTGAAAGAGGCAATGAGATGAC
>JAKFXM010000032.1 GCA_021731385.1 Methanobacteriota archaeon | reverse complement strand
CAGGATTAGTCCTGCGCCTCCTGCAGGCCCCTGAACATTCTGTTTTCTCATGGTTGGCATTTTCTATTAATATTTTCATCTTGATATTTAAATATGGGGAAAATGCCGAAGATTGCTGCATTGGGCGTATTTCTGATAGCCTTGTCTTTATTTGCAGGATTGTCGGATGCAACATATAGAAGCACAAAAAATATTTCAATTGAGATACCACAACCAACCGTAAGGAACGAATCCGGAATTTTGTATTATGAAATCAGCGAATTTCATTCAACAACAACACCGGATATGCCAAAACTCCCGTTCAGGAGATACTTCTTTGAAATTCCGGATAATGCGGGGAATATTACTGTTAATCTAAGGGCAGATTCTATCTCAATGGGCTATGTTAAGAATATTGGAATTTCAAAGCCGGTAATTATCTCCACATCCTATGCAGCTGAGGTCATATCAAACACAAAAACAGAATTGAAAGAAAGCAAGATAGAAAATAAAAACGAAAAATTCCCAAAAGATATCTATTCTATCGACAGTATAAGACAGATTGGAAAACATAAAGTTCTTGCAATTTCAATCTACCCCATGCAGTATGATGCCTCTACAAAAGAATTGAAATTCTATAAGGACATATCAATTGAAATCAGTTACAGTAATCCCCCCAATTCTGAGGACAAAAATGTTAAGACATCATTATTGGCAGAAAAAATTGCTGAGCAGGAGATATACAACCATAATTATGGCGACATGATAAATGGAAATGCGCCTGAGATAAAATATGCAATAATAACGACGCCTGAACTCGTATCTGCCCTTGAGCCACTTAGAGACTGGAAGACAAAGAAGGGCGTTCCTGCAGAAATCTATACTACTGACTGGATATATGGCAGATATAATGGAACGCAAAATTATGTCTTTCATTCTGGAACTGGAAATGAAATCAACAATTCAATGCAGGTGGTAATTGACCTGAGAAATCTTACTCATGCAAATGTTTCATTCTATACCATGTTTAACATAGAATATGGCTGGGATTTTGGTTATGTAGAGATAAGTACAGATGGATTAAACTGGAAAAATTTAAATGGGACATATATGACATCCTACAGGGATAATAAGGCATATGTAGGAATTCCGGGTGCGATGGCTTATACCGGGAACAGGAGTTGGATAAGGGATACAATAAGCCTTAATGCTTACGCGGGGAATGTAGTTTATCTTAGATTCAGATATGAAACAGATACCTATGTATCACATGGTGGCTGGTATCTTGACAATATAACAGTAAATAACAATACACCAAATTGGGAATTTTCCGGGTTTGGAATTATTGACATAAATTCAAGATTTAATACAGCACAGAATCTTATAAGAAATTTCATAAAGGACATGGTGGATAATGGAACAGAATTTGTCCTATTGGCGGGTGATGATAATAAAATTCCTGCAATGCGGGTTCAGAGAATGTGGTATCAGCAATTTGAGGACAACGATGTGGTGCCTACTGACTATTACTATGCTGACCTTCACGGTAACTGGAATACTGATAATGATGAAGTCTATGGAGAGAATGATGATGGTGATGAAATTATTGACTGGCTTCCTGATGTTTATGTTGGCAGATTACCAACCTCCGATAAAGAGGAAATGGAAATTCTGGCAGGGAATATATTAAAATATGAAAAAAATCCTGACATGACAAATTCATGGTTTAACAGGGCCATCCTTGCTGCTGGTGAGAGTGATGAATTAACAGATGAGGGTTATCTTAAGGATTTGATAAAGGAGAATTTTCTTAAGGGCTATAATGTAACAAGATTATATTATCTCAATAATTATGGGCGTGAGTACCCTCTGGATTATTCAAATATTAGAAATCAATTGGGCATAGGCCAGTCAATAGTTAATCTTGCAGGGCACGGGAGTTATAGAAGTATTGCAAAATGCCTGACATGCCCGGTATTTATTGATACAAACATGAAGCCGGCTAATGGAAACATGCTTCCATTAGTATATGCTAATTCCTGTGATACTGGAGCGTTTGACAAAGACAATAATCTTGGAAAGATAGCAATACTAAACTGGGCGATAGGATTTATAGGCTCTACAAGGACATCTTATTATGTTCAGGAATGGGAACCCGGTGCAGGGGTAAATCAGGAAATGGATTACAGGTTCTGGGAGCAGTTTTCAAATGGGAATTATAAGCCGGGTGAGATCCTGTATAAATCAAAGGTATGGTATGTTCTAAACCAATTAGATTATGATGAATTCCCGGATGCTGCAAAGAAGAATCTCCTTGATTATAATCTTCTTGGAGACCCGGAAATTCCTATATGGACTGAAATGCCGAAGAATTTTACTGTTTATTTTCCTGCAAAAATTTATACCGGAAAAAGGAATTTAACCATAATTGTAAAGAATTCAACAAATAACCCTGTCGAAGGCGCTGTTGTTGCAATACAAAAGGGCCTGGGGATTTATGAATACAAAAAAACGAATTCTGAAGGAAGAGCAGAATTTGGTATAAATTCCTTAACAGATGGTGAATTGGATATAACAGTAACAAAGCACAATTTTCTGCCCTTTGATGGAAATACCACAATCCTCTTTGATAATGAACCACCAATATGGAACTCTACCATTGGAATTAAGTCAGTAAAAGCCATGGATAAGGGGGCAGTTATCTCATGGGGAAGTGCGTCTGACACTTCAGGGGTTCTGTATAATCTTTATTATTCAACAACAAAGGATTGGATTCCGGTTTATTTCAACATAAATCTTACAGAAATAAATAATTCCGAATTTGATATTGTTGTCTTAAATCCGGATGAATTGAATTCAAGCAATGTTGAAATGCTGAAAGATTCCGGAAAATTTGTAATTGCATATATTGATATAGGGACGGCGGAAAACTGGAGAGGATACTGGAATGGAAGCAAAGATTGGGTTCTTGAGAATGATAGTGAATGGCCGGGGGAGTACTTTGTTGATTACTCCAGTGAGGAATGGCGGGGGATTATAAAAAATTATATAAATGGAATCATATCAAAGGGCTTCAGCGGGATTTACATGGATAACATAGATACGGGTTATAAAAGATACGATGATGGAAATTCGAGCATCTGCAAAAACTGCACAAAAGTAAATATGATAAAATTCATAAAAAATATATCACAAACATATCGCCAGTACGGTTTTTCTATCTTTGCACAGAACGGGCTTGAAATAGCATCAAATATAAGCGATTATCTTGATGGTTTTGGCTTTGAGGAGACATACTGCCATGGCACAGGGAATATGACGGAACAGAATGTAAGAGAAGCGAAAGAGGCTATAATGAGTAACCTTTTATCCAAAGGAAATCTAATACTGACCCTTGATTATACTGAAAATGAGAGCGAGATTGATTCTGTGTATAACAGGTCAGGGTGTATGGGGTTTATACCGTATGTTTCTACAAAAGAATTAAATAAAATAATAATAAACAAAGGTCATGAACCAAAATCTGTTGCAGAAAATGGGATGAAGATAGAAAATGTTACATCCCCATACACGCTCAAAAATTTGACTAACGATAAAATTTATTACTTTTCTGTCAGGGCAGAAGATGGTTTTGAAAATGAGGATAAGAATAATGTAACGATTGTTTCAATTCCATCTGCATCGTTAGGCTGTCTGACAAAGGGTGACAAAGATTGTAATAGCATTGTTGATGATTTTGAATTATTGGATTACATTGATAAGTGGGCTAAAAATCTTGCAGGTGATTTTGACTTATTGGAAGCATTAGAGAATTGGGCTAGGGGTCAGTAACTCTTTGCTACCATTATCTCCTTTCCACTTTTGCCACAGACAGAACAGTTTGCATTCCCATCATCAACAGAAAGAATATTCCCGATTTCCATAATTTTTTCTCCACAT
>JAKFXM010000100.1 GCA_021731385.1 Methanobacteriota archaeon | reverse complement strand
GTAATTTCAATATGATTTTGCTGTGCAAAATTTTCTTGAGATGAAATTAACATTCGAATGTAAAATATGCAGGAATAGAACGGACATCAAGAACCCCGCTACTACAAAAATCAAATGTGATTGTGGTGGAATTATGCGAATACTGACGATACAACCAAAATCTTCTGAAAAAGATGGAAAGAAAAAATAAGATACCTGTAATTAACCCGGATGATGAATCAACAACACTTATGTCTTTAATCTTGCAGTCAAAAGGAGGATATAAAAAACTGTCAGAGGGTCTTTATGCATATAAGACAGTTATGTGCCCTAAATGCGGGAAAATCCAGGTAACAATGGCTGAGGAATGTTTTAGATGTAGGTGGTGCAATAAAGTTTCATATTATAGAAAAAAAGGCAAGTGGCATGTTAACTTTAAGGATTTCCCTACCCATGAAATGGCGTGCATATTTGCGAAAAGATGGTCTGAAACCCAAACCCTTTCTTTAGAAAAGAAAGGTTTTGGATTCCCAAAGAAATAAATTCAAAGAGCGAAATTCAACAATCAGGGTTGATTAGGTGCCAAAACCCTTTAAAGACCCGAAAAATTCCTGAAAGGAATTTTTGGGCAAGAAAAATTCGCTCTGCGAATTTTTGTGCCCAATTAGGCTCTGCCTAATTCGAGTCTGAGACGAAGTCTCAGCCACATCCCTTATGGTGTTGATAGGGTATTTCATGCCCTTATTGGTCAGAAACTATAGCAAAATAGGAAAATGGCAAGACTAAAATTATTCACCGCCAAAAATTGCCCCAAATGCCCGGCGGCAAAGGATGTTGTTGGTAAAGTAGCAGAAGAACTTGGAATGAAACCCGGGAGCGACTATGAGATATTAAGCATAGATGAAGGGGACAACCTTATTTCTGCATTAAAATATCAGATTGCCTCGACCCCATCAATTGTAATAAATGAAGAGGCTGTATTTATAGGAATCGTGCCAAGCAAAAAGGAGTTGATTGAGAAACTGAAAAAATCCTGATTATGCCAACCCATCAAGAACCACGCTGCGAAATTCTTAAAGCAATGCAGAAAATGCGGCCAATGTCTAAAGAATTATGCCTTATCTGCAAGGGTGGCAGGCTTCTCTGCGGGCAACCCACATGTCCACTACTCCAAAGAATAAGGATACAGGCCCCGATAAAAGAAAAACTATCAATGTCAATTTCCGGGCCATCACCCTCCATATTCGTAGGCTGGCACAATTATCCAAATGTTTTTGTTGGTCCGCTTACTTCTCTTGAGCCTGAAAAATCCGAAATTCTTGACAATCCTGCCGGGTGGTATGGTAAGAATTTTGATGAAATAATAGAGATGCGCTCAGCACTTCTCAGGTCAAAAAGTGTACATAATGTGATTGAAAGGACTAAATTCATAGAGAAGTCACAGGAGATTGCACTTTCTGTTAAGCCAACGGAGATAGAGACCAAATTCAAGTCAAAACCCGCATATAAAATATCCTTTTCCCCAATAACCCAACCCATGGGCCCTTCAGGCGTTATAAAAGACTTCAAAATTACCGAAAATCCTAAGATTCCAAGGAAGGTTGATTCGGTTGTTTCAGATGAATTAAAGGCAATGGATGCTCTTTTTAAACTCTATCGATCGGGTTTTGATGTATATTATCTTACAACAATTTTGTCGTCTGGAGTTCTAGGCAACGAATACAAACGGAGGCTTGTACCAACGAGATGGGGAATCACTGCAGTGGATGATATAATAGCAAAGGAATTAATGAATGAAATCCGCTCATGTTCATTGATTAATGAATTCCTCGTCTTTTCAAATACATACCTTGAGAACCACTTTGAAATTCTCTTAATCCCGGGAATGTGGGAATTTGAGCAGTTTGAGGCATGGGCTCCAAAAACAATGTGGACAGCATTTTCTAACAAGCCGGTGATTCAGGCAGAGTACGAAGGCTTTTCAGGAAGAACAAAATATGCAATGAAGGAAGGAGGAGGCTACTACGCAGGGAGATTCGGTGTTGTAGAATACTTAAGCAGAATTAAAAGGCAGGCAAGGGCTGTAATCTTCAGGGAGATTTATGAGGGCTATATAATGCCTGTCGGCGTATGGGAAGTCAGAGAAAATGTAAGAAAGGCATTGGAGAAGAAACCAGATAAATTTAATACCCTGCATGATGCACTATTGAATATAAATTCAAGACTGAGAATTCCAATCGGAGAGTATCTCAAGAGAAGTGAAATTTTAAAACAGAGAAGGATTAATGAATGGGCATAATAATTTGTAGATATATCCAAAGGAGAACGCAAGGTTAAGAAAAGAAAACGAAGAAGTTATTGCGTTACTTTTATCCTCAGATACACTAAAATAACTACGTAAAAAAACAGGTTTGGATGCAAACAGGGTACAATAAAGAAAAATGCAGGCAAAAAAGATAAGGGATGGTGTGTGGGAATTTCAGGATGCTGACATGAATGTCCCGGCAAGGATATATGCAAGCGATAAATTATTCCATGGGATTGAGGAGGGCGTTTTCAGGCAGGCAAGCAATGTTGCGAAACTGCCCGGAATACAGAAAGCCAGCATGGTGATGCCCGACGCCCATTATGGCTATGGATTTCCTATCGGCGGGGTCGCAGCCTTTGACATGGAAAAGGGCGTTATAAGCCCCGGTGGCGTCGGGTATGATATCAACTGCGGCGTCCGTCTTCTTACAACGAATCTGAATTTCAATGATGTAAAACCAAAATTAAGAATTCTTGTTGACGGGCTGTTTGATAATGTTCCTTCCGGCGTTGGGAGCAAAGGAAAATTAAGAATTTCTGAACCTGAGCTTGATGCTGTTTCAAGAATCGGCGCAAGATGGGCTGTTGAGAAAGGACTTGGAATTGAGGAAGACCTGAAGCACATAGAGGAGAACGGCTCGATAAAAGGGGCTGACCCTGCAAAGGTAAGCAGCAGGGCAAAGGAGAGGGGAAGGCCGCAACTTGGAACCCTTGGCGCTGGGAATCACTTTCTTGAGGTGCAGAGGGTTGACAGGATTTTTGATCCTGAAGTTGCAAAAAAGTTTGGAATAAATCAGCAGGACCAGATAACTGTAATGGTTCATTGCGGGAGTAGGGGATTTGGTTATCAGGTTGCCGATGACTACATAAGGGTAATGCTAAACGCCTCTCAGAAATATGGGATAACACTCCCGGACAAAGAACTTGCATGTGCGCCGATAAATTCGAAAGAGGCAAAGGATTATGTCTCTGCAATGTATTGTGCTGTGAATTATGCGTTCTGCAACAGGGAGATCATTACGCACTGGGTCAGGAAAACCTTTGAGGAAATTTTTGGGGATAATTGCGAGATTAATCTGATCTATGATGTCTGCCACAACATTGCGAAATTTGAAAAACATCTGATTGATGGAGAAACAAAGGAATTATGCGTTCATAGGAAAGGTGCTACCCGTGCATTTTCTGCCGGGAGGAGTGAAATTCCTGAAACATATAGAAATGTCGGACAGCCCGTAATTATTCCCGGTGACATGGGAAGGGCAAGTTATGTCTTAATCGGGACTGAAACCGCGATGAAAGAAACGTGGGGGAGCACATGCCATGGTGCAGGAAGGATTATGTCAAGGCACGGGGCATTGAGAGAGGTTCGCGGTGAAGATGTTAAAAGACAGTTAGAGGCAAAGGGCGAGGTTATAAGGGCAACAAGTCTAAAGGTTCTCGCTGAAGAAATGCCTAATGCTTATAAGGATGTTGACGAGGTTATACGGAGTGTTGAATTGAGCGGGATTTCGAGGGCGATTGCGAGGGTTGTCCCTCTTGGAGTTGCAAAGGGATAAAATAGCAAAATTAGGGTTGATTAGGGCCCAAACCCTTTTAGAAAAAGGTTTTGGATGTGGCTGAGCCCAAAGGGCTCAGACACGTGTCAGACACGATTCGACAGCGAAGCTGTCGAAGTTTCGAGACCAA